>CAUYTW010000310.1 GCA_963575715.1 Gammaproteobacteria bacterium
ACCATCAAAATCTTTTTTCATGATAAAAACCTCTTAATTATATGCAAAAAAATATAGTTTAGTAATTTTTCCTCTAACCAATGCACAGATTAGTATTTCCGTTGTCCAGAGAGTTGAACTGAATCCAAACGCAATTGGTATAAATATCGATATATAAAAACTGAGGGTGTTTTTTTGTTCATCATTAAGTAATGATTTTCTTCCCGGAACAGGATTTTTCCTTAGCGCATCCATGCCTTGCTTACGAGCAATTTTTAACCACCGATGAAGAGTACCTCGATGTATTTCAAAAATTTTTGCTATTTCTTTAACGCGACCGCCCATTCGCACGGCCTTTACAGCCTGTATTCGGATATACTCCAAAGTATCATGACCAAGAGTCCGCGCATCAAATATTTTCATTAGCTTTTCCTACATATTTACTTCGTTAATGGGAATATCTATCAATAATTTTAAAATATTCATGCATTAATTTAACTAGTGTCACCTAACCAACACATAGATTAATAAAGAAGCCGTTAATAAAGTCGACTTTAACAAGGCGCCAACCACATTGATGCGTCCCTTCGCGTTCCAATCTATTTTTCCCACGCACCGATGCCCTATCGGCGCATAACCTTCCTTGCGTGGCATATCCTTCGCGAAGCCACTTTCATCAATAAAAACAATCTCTTTTCCTTCCTCTTCGTATTTCTTGATTTGCTCCTGGAATACTATTCTTTTTTCCTCATCCGCTCGAGGATGGGATAGCGTCTTCTTTTTAAAACTAATCCCCAATCGCTTTAGCGCTTTTCCTATAAAGCTAAAAAACTATAAAGTGGTAATAAATTTAGGAGTTACGCAGTTGAATTTTAACCATTTGATTCCGTTAGAAAATCATTAAAGGGTAGGAGTTACGCAGTTGAAAAATAGGAAGTCATTCTGCGCGAAGCGGAGTCGCAGAATCCATCTACATAGATTCTGCGTTCTGCGACTGCGCGCAGAATGACACGGGCGCTAACGCGTCCTCCGCGCAGAATGACAGAAAAAAACTCAATCCTGTTAGGAGTTACGCAGTTGAAAAATAGGTTCAAAATTTTCAGTCAGTTACATCAGATACCTATCTGATGACTTTCCATGGAAATCAAACGATTAAAATTCAACTGCGTAACTCCTATGAAGAGAAGAGAACAGCCTTTCAAGAGCGAATGGAAGCATATGAAACCGAAGGAAAAAGCATAGTTTTTGCCGATGAGGCCGGATTCGCGGTGGATATGCCACGCCGTAATGGCTACGCGCCGATTGGCAAGCGTTGCGTTGGCAAGCAAGATTGGAATGCTAAAGGGCGAGTGAACGCCATTGGAGCGTTGATTGGTATGTGTCTAGTTACGGCAACGCTCTTTACCGGGACCATCAATAGTAATGTGTTTTACTCTTGGATCACCCATGATTTACTCCCAAAACTTCCTCCCAATTGCGTTCTTGTGATGGATAACGCAACTTTTCATAAACGATTGGATATTCAACAAGCCATCAAAAACGCGGGCCATATTCTGGAATATTTACCCCCTTATTCGCCAGATTTTAATCCCATCGAACATAAGTGGGCGCAATTAAAGGCGATTCGCAAAAGAGAACGCTGTACTACCGAGGAAGTCTTCTCAAATTATGCGTAATCATTTTATAGTGGCTTTGCTATACATCCCTGGCTCGAAATAATGGATAGCTCCTTTTTGGGATATAATCACACGGGACTTGACAGATAGTCTCATATAAGCCTAACGAGGCGCTCCACCCGACCAAAAACCGCTACGCGGTTTTCTTCGGGTGAGCTCGGCGTTAGGCAATACTTAAGGAGGTAATATGAAGCGAGCATTATTTGGCTTTCTGTGGTTTGTAGTCCTGAGTTTTGGCGGTGTAGTCATAGGTAGCGGTATAGTCGGCGGTGTAGCTGGTTCTAAAGTTCAAGTTTCTAGGGCCTGTTCACACTAAAATTTGGAGTAAAAACATGAAATTAACCATGGAAGCCTTTGAAAAAATTGAGGGACTATTTCCCCGTCAGCGGGGAAATGTGAAATTTTTCACTTTTTCGGTGTTGACTGCAATGCTTCATGTCATGGAAAACGGTTGCAGATGGCGTGGCCTGCCACAGGAATCCGGAAACTGGCACACTATTCATACGCGCGCCGGTCGATGGTCAAAAAATGGTGTTCCGGATCGGATTCTTTCCGTGTTGCGTACTGAATCGATCGTCCGGATCGATCATATACTCCTGGATAGTACAATTATTAAAGTACATCCGGATGGTACCGGTGCGTTAAAAAGAAATGGCCCTCAATCCATTGGCAAAACATGTGGCGGACATACAACAAAAATTAATACAATTGCAATTGATGATAAAAAATCCCTTGATTTTTCATTATCTTGTGGCCAGTCGCCCGATGCACCGGAGGGACGAAAACTGCTCGATAAATTAAACGGAAAAAATCTGGAAGGAGTTCCAGTAATAATGGACAGGGCTTACGAGGATAATAAAACAGGGGAGCTGGTATCAAACCCGGGAATGAAACCTGTCGTACCTCCGAAAAGAAACAGGATTGTAAAATGGGAATACGACAGGGAAATGTACAAAAAAAGAAATGAAGTTGAAAGATTATTCAGGAGATTGAAAAGATTTCGAAGGATCTTTACAGGATTTGACAAACTGGATGTCATGTTTAATTTTTTTGTTACCTTTGGTCTAATTCTCGATATGATCAATTAGTGTGAACAGGCCCTAGTGATCGTGGCTTCGTGAAAACGTAAGGTTGACTTTCCATCCGGTGATAAATCAAATACGCCATCGATCACCACACAATGGAAATGGATATGCTCATTGAGAGAAGAACCAAAACGGTGAATGAATGCCACCGCACCGATTCTGGCCGTGGTATCCACGCCCAGACTCAATTCGCGTAAGCAGGATTCGACGGCATGTAGAAAAATATGTAACGCGGTATTGATGGCACGAGGGTTTTGACGCAGAAAAAATATACATTTCGTTAGACAGTGCAACCTACAACAAACAGACATAAAACGAACCGACAATGCCTGAAACAGTAAATGACAAACAAGTATTCTCTCTGCTTGAGGTAACGAAAAGCATACAGAAGACAATTGCTGAACGATATAAAAGCTCGTTTTGGGTAAAAGCCGAAATGAACAAACTAAACTTTTACTCACAATCAGGACATTGCTATCCCGAACTTGTAGAAAAGCAGAATGGAAAAGTTATCGCTCAAATGCGCTCTAACTTGTGGAAAGAAGACTACATAAGTATTAACAACAACTTTAAGAAAGTTCTCAATGAACCATTAAAAGACGGAATTAAAATTTTGTTCCTGGCAAAAGTTTCATTTGAATCTTCTTACGGACTTGCTTTACGCATAATAGACATCGACCCGAGTTACACACTTGGTGACCTTGAAAAAGAAAAGCAGGAAACAATTAAAAAGCTAAACGATGAAAAAATATTCAACATAAATAAAAGTTTAAAACTTCCGCTGCTTCCGCAGCGGATAGCAATAATTTCTGTTGAAACAAGCAAGGGTTACAAAGATTTTCTTGGAAAAATTGAAAGCAATCCTTGGGGCTACAAATTCTTTCATATGCTTTTCCCTTCATTGCTTCAAGGCGAAAAAATCATTCAATCAATATCCACCCAACTACAACTAATACGAAAAGTAAAAACGCACTTTGATGTTGTTGCAATAATTCGTGGCGGAGGCGGAGACGTTGGACTTTCATCTTACAACAATTATGAGTTAGCAAAAGAAATTGCCCTATTTCCCATTCCAATTTTGACAGGTATCGGACACATTACAAATGAAACGGTAGTTGAAATGGTATCGCATAAAAATTTAATCACGCCTACTGATTTAGCGGACTTCTTAACACAAAAGTTTCATAACTTTTCTGTTCCAGTTAAAGAGGCACAACAAAAAATCACCGACAAATCAAAAAGATTAATAAGTGATGAAAAAAAAAATTTCAGTCGGAGGTTAAATTATTTCGTTCTGTTACCGACAACATGCTAATCGTAAATAGAAACGAAATAAAAGAACAAGTTCAATCATTATTTCAACAAGCTCACTTTATTTTCAAAAAAAAGAAAGAGTATTTGCTTAGTATAAAAGATGTAATTAGGAAAGGGACAAATATTTTTTGTAATACAGCTAAGCAAGAAATAAAACAGTTTGCTTTGACCATGAAGAAAGATGTTGGAACTCAACTTAACGCTGTTAAGTTGGTGATAAATCAAAATGCCAATCAAGTTGTAAGAGGTTCAAGAGTTTTAATTTTTTTAAGGAAGGAAAAATTTTTTCAGTTCAAGGAACGGTTTTCAGAAAAATCTTTATTGCTTTTGCGAAATGAAACCATGGAACTAAACAACATTGAGAAAAATGTAAATAACATGAACCCAAAAGAAGTGATGAGGCGTGGTTACAGCATCACCCTTTTACAAGGAAAAGCAGTAAAAAACTTTGACAAGGTAAAAGAAGGCGACATATTAAACACAGTGGTGTTTGAAGGCAATATTATTAGCATTGTAAAATCATCAAAACCAAACGAACTATGAATAAAAAAATAAATTACACCGAAGCATTTGAAGAGTTGCAAGTAATTGTATCCGAAATAGAGCAAGGGGAAATTTCAGTTGACGAACTTTCTGAAAAAGTAAAGAGAGCCGCGCAACTGATTAAAATATGTAAAAACAAACTTGCGACAACAGAAGAAGATGTAAATAAAATTCTGAATGAACTTGACACCGCAACAAAAGACGATGACGAAGACTTATTTTAATATTCGTATACTTGCAACTGAGTTTAATTTATTAAGAAAAGAATAAGAAAAGAGGCAGAATCAAAAAATGAAAATAATTTGTGTAAGTCCAGAAGGTATTAATCAATATGAAAAAGATGCTAATGCTAGAATGGAAAAAGAATTTAGCTCAAAATGGCGTGGATATTCTGCATTCTTACTAAAGGATAGCAAGCAAGGCAACAGAGAAATAGATTTAGTTATTGTAACTGGTGGATTCAAGCTCGAAGTGCAACAGATGAATTAACAGTTAGTTGAGTAGCGAGATACGCGAGTATTCCGCTTCCTGGTCCCCCATCGAAGTTGAAAAAGTGAGCTACACACATCTTACCCAAGACGAAAGATGCCAAATTTCGATTCTCAGGAAAGTAGGCAACACCATTAGAGCAATTGCAGACTTGCCGGGTCGAAACAAATCAACCATTGGTCGCGAGTTGAAGCGCAATGGTGTTGCCGGCGACCATCAAGCCGCCGCGGCGCAAACTCTCGCAGTAGAACGCAGGGTCGCTTGCGCCAATGGGCCCCTGGTCTCGGCAGATACCTGGAGCTTCGTTGATGAAAAGCTCGGGCAATACTGGAGTCCCGAACAGATCAGCGGCTATCTGAAAGTGAATGACCAGCCCACGGTCAGCCACGAAAGCATCTATCAGCGCATTTACGCGGACCAGCGGGCAGGAGGGTCCCTGCATCGCGTCCTTCGTTGCCGGAAGCAGCGCCGTAAGCGTTATAGGAGCACTGAACGGCGTGGAACGATCCCGAACCAGACATCCATTGAGCAACGACCAGAGATCGTGGATACGCGTGAGCGTTTGGGTGACTGGGAGGCCGATCTCGTTATTGGCGCCGCCCATCAGGGTGCTCTGCTTACCGTCAACGAACGCCGTTCGCGCCTGACTCTCATCGCACCGTTGGCCAGCAAGGAGGCCAACGTCGTAGCGGATGCGATGATTTCCCTACTCAAGCCCTTCGCCGCTCACGTTCATACCATCACAACGGACAATGGCAAAGAGTTCACTCAACATGAACGAATCGCAAAAGCGCTGAATGCAGAGTTTTATTTTGCGCACCCCTATTCCTCGTGGGAGCGTGGTGCTAACGAAAATATGAATGGCCTAATTCGCCAGTTCTTTCCCAAAAAAATGAGCCTTAAATTCATTTCTGACCAATCCATCAAGAAGGTCAAAGAACTCTTAAATCACCGGCCACGAAAATGCCTCGGATTCAAAACTCCTTTTAATGTATTCAATAATGAATTACCATCCCCTAATTCATCTGTTGCACTTCGAGCTTGAATCCACCTTTCCCTAAAATTTTATCACCCTCATCTTACTTATTTTAAAAAAAGGAATGCTGATTATGAAAAAATTTTTAGAAACAGGACATTTGGTTATTTATGACGATTTTTTAGATAAGATACAATTTGAAAGGATTTGGCAAGCCATTCAAACCGAGGAATACTCAATAATTCACATTCAAAAATGGTTGAAAATCTGGAGAATTTCCGACGGGCTGCCAATGTTCAGCAAGTTATACGTGGATAAAGAATTTCCTTTTAATAATTATATGGATTTAATGAATACTTCCTTTAAAGAATCTGCCGAAAATCATCCAAATATTGTTGGTAATTGGAAAAATATTGGTTTAAGATCCTATTTGTATAATAGGGATACAAAATTGAGTTGGCACAACGACAAAGGATATACTGCCGCTGGAATTTTTTATGTTCATCCCTATTGGGGATCTACCTGGGGCGGAGAATTAATGATCGCGCAAACTCCTGAAGCTGAATCAATACCCAATCCAGCATTGGAACATACATTTGAAGATAAATTTTTTGAATATTATGGATGTGGACAATATATAACGGCAAAACCTAATAGATTAATTTTATTAAAAAGTGGAGTTTGGCATTCTATAAATCGAGTTGACAAGGACGCTGGTGATCATGTTAGGTGTTCTGTAGTAGCATTTTTTACATCATGATAATGATTCATCCCCTGCCGTGTTTCCCTCCGATAGCGATTTGATTTTGTCAATAGTGGTGGAGGCAATTTCATTACTTGAACGATTGGACCAATCTGCGGTTTCCAACACTCAGACTTACTCCGAAACTACCCATAAACGTCTTACACGTTGGCGACAAGTTGTTGCTCGCGATGATTCCATGCTATTCAATCGTCGGCTCTGCTGGGATGGACGCGATTTCGTGATGGCTAACAGCGCGTTGAGCAGGCGCGATCCTCTACTTAAAGATCTGCCTGAATGGGCTGCAACACTTATGGAAGTGATCGTCAATGCAAGTGGTGGAACTATGGGCCACGATAGTTCAATCGATCACAATCAGCCGCTGCCATTCGAGGACATATTGCTGCCGGCAGTGATCGTTGCGCGCACAAAGCTTCATACTCGCCTAGGGGACGGAAAGAAAAACGACTTCTATTCCATCCTGAGTGTCAATGCTCAACGAAGCCTGGAACGCGCTTTGCTGACACGCTTGAGCAACTGTTGCAGTCTAACCCTGCTCCATGAATTTCAGCGCATTCACGTCGATGTATCAGGTCGATATCCGTTATTTGTCAAAAATTTGTTCGACAGTGGTCTGCGTTCTTTTTTTTGCAATTATCCAGTCCTTGGTCGACTGATAGCGACGATTGTGGATTCCTGGGTGAATGCGAGCGAGGAATTCATCCGTCGTCTTGTTGAAGATTTGCCTACCATTATCCGTATCTTTGTCCCCACCCACGATGAAATACTCACAAACTTAGGCGTGATTGAAGAATTGGTTCCAGATCTTGGTGACCCGCATCACGGTGGCCGTAGCGTCGTGGCGGTGACGTTCACAATGGGCTTGAAGCTGGTCTACAAACCGCGCAACCTTGCGCCTGAGATCGGCTTCAATAAGCTGCTAGATTGGTGTAACCATCGGATGGATTCGTGTCCTCGGCTGCGTGTTCTTCAAATCCTAGATTGCGGAACCCACGGATGGATGGAATTCGTCGAGCCGATGGATTGCGTGAATCTGTATGAGGTTGAACGTTTTTATCAACGCGTTGGTATGCTCCTCGCAATTGTAAGCGCCCTTGGGGCCACCGATATCCACCAAGATAATTTGATTGCAAGCGGTGAACATTTATTTTTGGTCGATGCCGAAACCATCATGCATCCACAACCGCAATCCTTGGATCCGGTAGCCGCGTTTTTTGAATCAAAAGACAGCCATCTCGACGCCGTGCTGCAAACCGCGATGTTGCCTTTTACGCATGAACGAAGCGGACTCAAAAGCCAACATACGCTCCCTTTGCTTGACAGTAGATTACGTTGGAAGGCGATAAACACTGACCACATGCGTTGCGAGCCAGAAAAGACGGCAGATCGATGTCAAAATTATCTACCGCATTACCGAAACGAGGGCATTACGGTCGATGCTTATGTTTTACAGCTAATAGACGGCTTTTCTAAAATTTGGCGTTTTTTTATGCAGGAACGTTCCACGTTACTCGGAGCTAACGGTCCGTTGGAAATTTTTCGAGGACAGCGGGTTCGATTTGTCTTTCGCTCTACCCGTATCTACGGATTACTATCCTATCGCAGTTTATCGCCACGATTTCTAGGCTTCGGTCTTGATCGAAGCATTGAGCTGGAGCTTCTTTATCGGGCACTCCTGAATTGTAACGAACGCCCCATCGCGTGGCCCATTGTGCGTGAAGAAATCCAATGTCTTGAGCGTCTCGATATTCCACGTTTTAGTGTTGAAACAACCGACACTACGCTACAACTAGGAAATCAGGGTAGCGTGACAAATTACCTTGAAGAGTCGGGTTTCGACCGAATGGCGCGGTTGCTGCTTCGCCAGAATGAAATAAATCTCGCCCAACAGATTGCGGTAATTCATGCAACTT
The DNA here is from genome assembly GCA_963575715.1 of Gammaproteobacteria bacterium. Taxonomy (NCBI): domain Bacteria; kingdom Pseudomonadati; phylum Pseudomonadota; class Gammaproteobacteria; species Gammaproteobacteria bacterium. The sequence continues at coordinate 8,739 of CAUYTW010000310.1, forward strand.
TGTGCATTACCACCAAATCGACAACGGATATTCTGCAATATGGATCAACAATTCGTCCAACAGTTGGTGAAGGGTTGTTGGCGGCGGCTGCAATAATTGCCCAGCGGTTACGTGAACGCGCAATCATCTGTGCTGATGGGAGTGCGAACTGGATCGGTTTTCGGGTCACGCCTGCGGGTGATCGTTTCACTATTGAAGCAACGCCTGACAATCTCTATCACGGTAGATGCGGAATTGCGCTCTTCCTCGCTGCTTTTGATCGTAGTAACCGTTCCGATCAACATCGTGATCTCATTATGGCTGCGATTCGACCGGCGCGTTGCTTGGCGGACGGGTATGAAAAATCCGCACGACAACAATTTGCCACGCGGTTCGGAATTGGCGCTGCGGTGGGTATCGCTTCAATTATTTATTCCTTAGTAAAAATTAGCGAATTTCTTGACGATAACGTATTTATTGAAGATGCCTTACGGATAACCAGATTGATTACTGCCGAGGTAATCGCAGCCGACCCTTACTTTGATATCACTGCTGGCACTGCCGGTGCCATTCTTGGTCTCCTCGCACTTTACTCAAACTGTGGAGAGAATACGGTACTCGCAACAGCGGAATTATGTGGTCGGCATCTTTTGTCGGTGTCATCGACCAACACTCGCGGTATCCGTCAATGGAAATCCCTCGGCAATGGGTCAGCCATCGGATTCGCCCACGGTAGCACGGGCATTGCGTATGCCTTGACATGTCTTGGCGCAGTCTGCGGAAATACCGATTTTTTAGTGGCGGGCCAAGCAATTCTCGCTGACGAAAATTGCATTGTTACGCATGATGAAAGAGCGGGTGATGTCAGCGAAAAAGGAAATGAAATACCGTTTCCAGTTCACACGGTAAGCTGGTGCCACGGCATAACCGGAATTGCCCTCGGACGCTTGGCAGCGTTTACGTCGTGTCATACGTCTGCCTGTAATGATATTCCCTTGTTCCTCACGAAAAATAAGCAATTTTCTTGGGATGGTCCTGATCACCTATGCTGTGGAAATTTTGGGCGCATCGAATTATCAGTAGTGGCTGCGGAAAAACTCGTTCAACCGATTTTCAAGGAAGAAGCCAGCAGCGTGGCCGCTGCGTTGATTACACGAGCAAGCATCCACGGTGGTTATTTCCTACATTCACAGATTCCCCGTGGCGCATTCGTTCCTGGTTTTTTTCGTGGCGAATCGGGTATCGGATATCAACTGCTGCGTTTAGCTTCACCGATACCACTACCATCAATTTTATTATGGGAATAGAATAAATTTTGAAATATTTCTAGCTCACAGAATTTGTTCCTAAAATTTTAGATCTTAGGCGCAGTGAAATCAGGGCCAAATAATAAATTACGATAATCAGGACGTAATATCACATTGAAGTGATAGAGTAACTCACGGAAGCTGAATATTTCGGGTCCGAGGGCATTCCATCGCATGGTAGTGGATACCGCCGCAACTAATTCTTTCCGCGATTGATAGTTGCGGTATAGGTGTTCCAAAAACAGATATTCGGAAACAGTTGGGTTACCGTTAGCATCGTGTGGTATAGCAAGCCAATTGAGCGCCAGCGCGCGTTCTTTGCCATAATTAGATACGATCAAACTTACGATAAAACCAGCTACTTCATTTATAGGGTCAGCAACTGGATATTGACTGGATTCCCAAAATATGTTGAAGGCTTGTTCATTTGGAATCTCTCCATGAACAATTTGATTGGCGAGCGTGCCGAATTTCGTATCAATCGGCAATGGGTTACTCTGCAATGCAACCATAGATTTTATATCAATTCCTGCTAACCATATTCGTAATAAGCGTGGCAGCGACGCCACACGCAAAAATTCAGCCCAGTTTTTATTCAATCGATGCGCAAAGGAAAAGAAGGTTGATTCGAGATAATCAAAAAACCGATGATACTCTTCTTGTCCACCTAATGCCTGTACCAAAGCGGGTGGGTAATGAAACGTCGGATAGGTTAAATCGACCTTCGGTAAGCGGCCAGACGGCCCTACAGTTATTACGCAGGGATCAGAATGTAACTCCTTGATGTTCGCAATCGGAGGAAAAAGTCGAGTCGCCCTGGTCAATTGCGCGCAGTGATGCCACTGCTGTAAACCTGCGGCATCGTACTTGCGCAATGTGTTCGATATGGTCGTGGCATCGGCTATCGGCGTGCCGAGAAACATATCGAAACGTTGGTGGCTAGGATTTTGTGGATTACGCGCAATCTCGTGTTGGTGCATCGCGTAAGCCCATTCACACTGCGAACGTAATGCGTGAGTCGCTCGATACGGTACACGGCTGCGGGTTAGGTTAACGTCATCGAAAGAGAGGAAAGAATTCCAGCCTGGGGTAAAGCCGGAAGCGATCAATGTCTCGATCTCTTCTGAATTGAGTACTGGTACCGGCAGGAGATAGGCTGTCCATGCAATGGGTTGACTACCCCTGCGTACATTCTCACACTGCATTCGGTTTGCGATTGCGTGCAATAGGTTATTATTGCCGTCTGCGTTAATCTCGGAACAAACGAACCATATCCAGTGAATTCCACGATCCGCAATAAAACGCACATCTTCCATTACTATATCAAGGTTGCGTTTATTTACTTTACGACCCATCACTCGAGGCTCCACGCAAAAAAAGCAGGAGTGAGGACAACCACGAGCTATTTCGATTGCCGCCATAAGAGGGTAACTATTCGTTTTCCCTTCCGAGTGATGCTGATAAAATGCACGTAGCTCATTTATTAAGGTATCATCATATTCTGGCTCTGCCGATGGACCAAAGCATTGGCGTGAATTAAAGTGGTAAATACCGTTCTCTCGAAAAATCAGGTTGGCGATTCTATTGAGGCTTTTTCCAGAAAGCACCTGTTTGAACTGAGCGAAGAATGCATCTGGTTCGCCGACTATTCCGAAATCAGGTTTAATTCGATCTATGAGTAATTCAGCAAAGGTGGTAAAACCAAAACCACCGATTGCGATTGGAGCCGATGTCAACCCACGTAACATGTATACGATACGTTCGATTAGAGCCACCGGGAAATAGTTTATTCTTGATGGGACATGTTCAGAATTAATGCGAAATCGATAATCCGACTCCTGGAGAGTATCCAACTGTCGTAGATGAATACCGATCATTCGTGGTGTAGTGCGTTCAATTTCTAAACGTAAAACTATTTCGATTTGATCATCTGGAATATCGCATAATTCAATACGAGCAACTTGTACGCCATAACGTCGTGCGATTGCCGTAACCTGAACGAATGCATACGGAAATACAGGCTGGGATGCAAGATTGGAAATATTAATAAGCAGTAAATCGATTTGCGCGGACATTCAAATTTGTTTGGTCCTCTAAAAAATGCGTAAACAAGTCTTAATCACTGATTTTAGGAATTACGCACTTGAACTTGTCACTTTTAAATAAGTATAGATGGATTCTGCGACTACGGTCGCTAACGCGACCTCCGCGTAGAATGACAGAAAAAACTCAATCCTGTATAGAGTTACAAATTCAACTGCGTAACTCATAGATTTTTAGGATTCGACGGAGCATTTATGCGCAAAGTATTACTGATTCTTGGACAATTGAGCGATACCGATGTCTCGTGGCTTGCCCGGAATGGTCGGACTCAAAAATTCGCCGCAGGGATGGAATTAATTCGTCAGGGAACACGTATCGATACTATTTATATCATTCTCGAAGGCGTGATGTCAGTGACGATTGCTTCAGGAATCAAGCTAGCTGAAGTTGGCAGTGGAGATATTCTTGGCGAGATGTCATTGGTGGACTCCGCTCCCACGGTTGCTTCGGTACGTGTCGAGCAGGATTCAACGGTACTCGCCATCTCCAAGTCAGTCCTACAGCAAAAACTTACCGGAGATTTTGCATTCGCCTCCCGGTTTTATCGTGCCCTTGCGATGTTTCTCGCCGATCGTATGCGTAACACCATCCGTACCATGGGCTACAGCACTGAACAAGAGTTAGCGTCGGATCAGCCATCCCCGGATGAACTCGATCCCAATGTGCTCGATAATGTGTTTCTGGGTGGATCGCGGTTCGAACGTATGCTCAAACAACTCGCGGGTGGCTGATGTCTTGCTGTAACGCCGATGGTGGAAAACGTTTTGCCCATGCCTTTAGTCTTCCACTGCTTTGTTGCCTGTTTACGGCCCATGCGGGGTGGAATATCACACTTTTTGAAGCACTCGACCAGGCGTTGAAGTCCAATGTCGATATGTTGTTACACGAACAACAAATCATTGATGCCGAAGGACAGGTATTGCAGGCGCGCGGGCAGTTCGACCCCGCCATCGTCGCTGGAGTCAGTCGTACTCGCAATTTAAGGCCCCTACGCGCTGATGAGATCACTACCTTGCAGGTGCTCGGGGTGGCTTCCAACGCCAACCAGATTCATCAATTGACTACCTATCAAATCGGTACTAAAAAAGTTTTTTTGAACGGTGTTTCTGCCGAGATGACATTCAATGTTTCTTCCATCGGAGACAATCTTCAAAGCGCCAACGGGGTACCCAATCAACTTGCTGGTACTCTTGGTTTTACACTCAAAGTCCCCATGGGTCGCAACGCGGGACGTGAAACGACCGGGGCTGAATTCGATGCACGTCAGGCTGAATACGAAGCGGCACGCGCCGAGCTACAACAAAACCAGGCACGAACCATATTGGATACCACAACCGTTTATTGGGACTGGGTAGCAAGCGAAAAACGGCTCGCCATCGCGGTGACCACTGAACGTCGCCTGAGCGATTTAGTGAGTGAGATAAAACGGTTGATTGACACCGGACAGACGCCACGAGCGGATATTGAGATTGCGCTGGCGAGTCGTGCAGAAAAGGTTGCCTTGCGGCTAACGGCGGAGCAAGCGGTCGATGAGTCCCGTCGCAAACTCGCACGATTGATGGGCTTACCGGCGACGCGGGCGCGTGAACTGGTTCGACCTGCCAATGATTTTCCGTCTTATCACGAATTGCCCATCGATATAAATGCTGCTCATCTCATTGAGCAGGCGCTCGCCAGCAGTGCGGATTTGGATGCCGCTCGACAACGTGACCAAGCCGCTCGTTATCGTCTTACCGCCGCGCGTAATAACAGAAAGCCACGATTCGACCTTGATCTGAATGTTGGCTACACCGGTCTCGCCGAGAATGTCACGACCTTGCAAGCGGACCGTAGTTTAGAAAATCTGGCCGGACCTTCCATGGGCGTGACGCTAACCCTGGAATGGCCGTGGGAGAACAACACCATGCGTGGTGTCCACCTTTCTGCGGCGGCGAACCACGATGCCGCCGCGCTCCGCGAACGTGATTTGGGTCAAGCGATTGCCACCAATGTGCCAGTCATGTTGGATGCGTTGCGTCGCGCCTCGGCTCAGCTTCTGGAAGGAATAGAGGCGGTTAAGCGCTATGAAATTACTCTGAAGAATGAACAGACCAAACGTCGCCTTGGCAGCGCAACGGTGATCGATGTCATTAACGTCGAGGATCGTTTGAACAATTCGTTGTTGACCGATGTCGCGCTACGTCAGCGCTATGCTACGGCGATAGTTGAATTACGCTTCCAGCTTGGCCGTCTGGTACAACGTCAGGGTGATAAATATCAAATTTCCGTCGGTGCTTTACTCGGCGGCAATGCGCTGGAGTAGTAATCGATGGCAGCCACCAAGGAACAGTTATTTCGCAAGGTTGCATTAGAGCGGCTGTCGTCGCCCGAACAGCTTGATACCCTCATCCGCGTAATCACATTGAACGCCTGGATCGCACTTGCGCCATTTCTTGTCATGATCGTCCTAGCAATTGCCTGGAGTTGGCTCGGTAGCATCCCGATGAAAGTGAGCGGTCGATGTATTTTACTCAATCCGAATGGCGTCGCCGACATTACAAGCGCTGTGTCTGGCCGTGTTATCGATGTACCGATCAAGGTCGGTGATCTGGTCCGAGAAGGGCAAGAGGTTGCGCATGTTGCCCAACCCGAGCTGCTCGACCGTATTGAAAAGGCCGAATCGCGGCTCCGCGAGATGGAAGCCCAGGGCCGTGTGACCCGCACTTTTTCAAAACGGAGCGAGGCACTCACGGCAGAGAGCCTAGCGCAGAATCGGACCAACCTCGAAAGCCAGATTAAAGCCTCGCTTGCTCGTAGCAGACTCGCTATGGAGCGTACTGCGGTTCAGGAACAGTTATTGAAGGATGGCCTTGTAACCGCACAGACTGTAGTTGCCACCCGCCAGGAAAAACTTCAAGCGGATTTAGAGGCTGAAGGACTACGCAACCAAGTTAAACAACTGGAATTACGTCACCTGGAAGCTGAAAAGCTCACTCGCGCCGAAGTTGCGAACATTGAGTCTCAGATTAATGAAGCGCGGCGGACTCTCGATAGTCTGAAGGCAATGCGTAGACAGACTGCGGATATCGTCAGTCCCTTTGCTGGACGCGTGGTTGAGTTAAAAACCGGCACCGGGATGCTGCTTAATCAGGGGAGTCCCGTATTGACCGTGGAGCGGGTTGGCGTCGCTAACGCTGGATTGCAGGCGGTGATCTATGTTTCGGCTACCGACGGCAAAAAGGTGCGCTCGGGCATGACCGCCCAGATCATCCCAAGTACAGTACGACGAGAGGAATACGGATTCATGGTTGGAGAAGTGTTCTATGTCGCTGATTACCCGGCCACGCCACAAAGCATGTCGTTGTTGCTCCAAAATGAAACCCTGGCACGAGATCTTGCTGGAAATGAACCACCGTTCGAGGCACGCGCGGCCTTGAAATCGGCTACCAACATCAGTGGCTACCTGTGGTCTTCGGCGGCAGGCGCACCCGTCAAGCTCACCAGCGGTACTTTATGTCAAGCCGACATCGTAGTAAGCCGCCGCCGTCCGATCTCATTTGTGGTTCCCCTGTTCAAACAATCATTGGGTCTGGACTAGAGCAGATTGCTTATTGGCTATCGAACGTATGACCAACCAGCATCGTCCCTCCGACACCAGGCGACGCCGCACGCCTACCGTCCTGCAAATGGAGGCAGTGGAATGCGGTGCTGCGTGCCTTGGGATGATCCTTGGATTTTATGGACGATTTATTCCGCTCGAAGAACTGCGATTGCTGTGCGGAGTTTCTCGTGACGGCAGCAAGGTGAGCAATCTCATTAAGGTAGCGCGCTCGCTTGGTATGATCAGCCGTGGATTAAGGAAGGAACCAGCACAATTGCGCTTGATACCCCTGCCGCAGATAGTGTTCTGGAATTTTAATCATTTTGTGGTTGTAGAAGGTTTTCGTCGTGGCCAGGTTTATCTCAATGATCCGGCCACGGGACCACGTATAGTCGATGAAGTTGAATTTGACCAATCTTTCACCGGCGTCGTGCTCACCTTTGAACCCGGCCCTGAATTTCAACGAGGAGGCCGTCGGCCAAGTATCCTCGCCGCGTTGCGTCGACGCTTTATAGGCTTGCACGCCGCGATAATCTATCTAATCTTGGTGGGGTTGGCGCTGATAGTGCCGGGACTCGTGATTCCAGTATTTTCAAGTATTTTTGTTGACAATTTTTTGGTCGGTGGCATGAAAAGCTGGCTCAAGCCATTGCTGGTCGGAATGCTGCTCACCGCGCTATTACGCATGGCACTGACCTGGCTAGAGAGCTACTACTTGCTGCGGGTGCAGACCCATATCGCGTTATCTTCAGCGAGTAAATTTTTCTGGCATGCCCTTCAATTACCAGTAGAATTTTTTATCCAACGTTCCGCCGGAGAGATCAGTGGCCGCGTTGCTCTGAATGACCGGGTTGCCGTACTGTTGTCAGGGGATCTCGCCCGCGCGGTCTTGAACGTAATCACCCTGGTGTTCTTTGCGCTATTGATGTGCAGCTACAACGTAAAACTTACGCTACTGTCGATTGGAATAGTCTCCATCAATTTTCTGGCTCTCCGGGTTATTACACGCCGTACTGAGGATGTAAGTCAAAAACTGTCCATTGATGCAGGCAAAGTCATGGGTACATCAATGAACGGTTTGATGCTGATGGAAACGATCAAAGCATCTGGTGGTGAAAACGAATTTTTTTCCCAGTTGGCGGGTCATTTGGCGAAATATGTGGTCTCTGAGCAGGAAATTGCACGATTGGGACTGCTGCTTGGCCTTTTACCTAGTTTACTGAATACCTTGAACAACGCGCTGGTACTCGGGATAGGAGGACTGCTAGTGGTTGAAGGTAATCTCACGCTTGGCCAGCTTGTGGCCTTCCAAAGCCTTGTCACCAATTTTGTGGGACCGGTCACCACCCTGGTCGGGATTGGTGGCAAGCTTCAGGAAGCGAAGGGTGACATGAACCGCCTGGATGATGTGATGCAGTACCCTGTCGATCCCTGGGTTGCGCACTGTCGGCTGTCCAGTGAACCAGGAGCGGCGATGACATCCAAACTGAATGGTCAGGTGGAACTGCGCAACATTGAGTTCGGCTACAACCGTGGCGATCCGCCCCTAATCCAGGGACTGAGTCTAACGATACGACCTGGCGAACGAGTTGCCATCGTCGGCCCGTCAGGCTGTGGAAAATCCACCATTTCAAAACTCGTGATGGGGTTATACACACCTTGGAGCGGCGAAATTCTATTCGACGGCAAGCCACGCGTATCCATAGGACGCTACCAATTTTCTCATTCTGTAGCGATGGTCGATCAAGATGTAGTGTTATTCGAGGGCACGATACGGAATAACCTCACGCTGTGGGACACCAGCATCGCGGAGGCCGATATGCTGCAAGCAGCAAAGGACGCTTGTATCGATGAAGTAATCCAATCGCGTCTCGGTGGTTTTGACGCGATGTTAGAAGAAGGCGGGCGTAATTTCAGCGGTGGACAACGCCAACGGCTGGAGATCGCTCGCGCACTGACCGGCAATCCGCGAGTATTAGTGCTAGATGAAGCCACAAGCGCGATTGACCCCATTTCTGACAAGGCTATTGACGACAATTTGCGCCGACGCGGCTGTGCCTGTCTCATTATTGCTCATCGCCTGTCTACTATCCGCGATGCCGACGAAATTATCGTTCTCGATTGCGGTCGAATGGTTGAACGCGGTACTCACGAGGATCTGTTCGCCATGGAAGATGGTTACTACCATCGTCTTCTCACCCAGCTATGACGAACACACGGTACGAAGGCAATGGATTACCCCACCATCCAATCAATCCATCGGACATTTTTGGCCCATAATCCAAATTATGTTTGGCGAGTAGATAAGGGCGGAGTTGATTTATTTTTACAACAACGTGGCATTGCGGGTGAACCAGAGGGTGCTCGACATCATTTGTTTCGGTCTCTCCCTGGACAGTTATTTTTCGGTGCAAACGCATCTGCGTTGCCCGGTGGCCAATCACTGATCGCAGTACCCTTGCCAGATACCACGTTATGTGTGACTACTGTTGACGGACTTGCCACTGTGTTGCCCCTGGCCGAATTGGAGCGATTGTGCGAGGAGTGGGTGATAACCACCACGGACGCAATGCAATTGCCGCCAGCACCACGCGATTCTATCTTGATCGTTGCCGATCAACCCCAGCAATTTGATAAGGATAAAACAGTACGAACGGCCCGGCCGGTCGCCTGGATCGAGGTCATCACGGGTCAGGCATTGTGGATGGAACGTCATGACAGTGTCGTCAACGCAGCTCTTGGCCCTCTGCCGCTGCCTCGTGACCTATGGATGAAGTCCACAAGTCGCCTCGTGACACAGATGGTCAGGATCACCGACTTGTTGCGCGACGGGCGTCTCTGGTCGGCGTTGACCAGGCATCTTCACTTTGTGCTGATGTGGTTTATCGTAGCGACCGAATACGCGCGGTCCCATGAACGATCGCGTTTGGAAATGCGTGCCGACCAATCCATCATAATCCGTCATGAAGCGCTGCGACAACTGATTGGTATTGCACCCCAACCGGCAGCGGCGATACTGAGACCGAATAAGCACGATGTCTGCCTGATCGCCTGTCGTACCATCGGCACGCAAATGGGCATCGAGTTTCGCTTACCTCATGCCTCCGAATTCGCAACGATGGATCGCTTCCCGGTAGCGGCTATCGCTACCGCTTCGGGGGTGCGCTATCGTCGTGTCGTTCTGAAGGGGAGCTGGTGGAACGGCGACAACGGCCCTTTGCTCGCTCGTTACTCCGACAGTGATAATTGGGTGGCGCTGCTACCACGATTCAATGGTTACGATGCTTTTGATCCGATTACAAACCAAACACAACCCGTGACGGAGAAATTCGCCGCAAGCCTGAAGCCGCTCGCCACTATGTTTTACCGGGTATTACCAGACAATTTATTGAATTTTGGAGATATTTTTTCGTTTATCACGCACGGGCGTAAAAACGATTTCATATTAGTCCTGATCCTGGGGGCGCTTGGGGGGCTGCTGGGGCTGGCCACGCCGATCGCGACCGGGATGCTGTTCGATACCTTGATCCCATCGGCTGATATAGACGCGATCGTGCAAATGGTGACCGCGCTTATCGCGGTCGCGGTTGCTGCCACGCTGTTCGAGATTAGCCGCGCGATCGCGGTGCTACGAATGGAGGGCAAGATGGATAGCGCTTTACAGGCCGCTCTGTGGGATCGAGTATTGCGACTACCCGCCGGATTTTTTCGTCGTTACTCGGTAGGCGACCTTTCACTGCGCATCAACGGCGTTAACAATATTCGTCAGTCTCTATCACGCACAACGGTCGGTACTCTACTGACTGCCTTGTTCTCGATGTTTAGTTACCTGCTGCTGTTCCATTACAGCATCACGCTGGCTGGCGTGGCGACACTCATGGTAGTGGTAGCAGTACTGATCACGCTGGGTATCGGCTATCTCAAACTGCGCTATGAACGTGCCCTGGCACACGCGAGCGGACAGATCCAGTCGTTGGTATTTCAATATTTGTCGGGCATCGTCAAGCTACGTGTCAGTTCGACCGAAAGCCGGGCTTTTGCTAATTGGGCGGGACACTTCGCGCACTATCGCGGCCTCCAGTTCCGCGCCCAGCACTGGGCCAATATTGAGCAGACGCTGTTGACCGGCTATTCGACCGTCGCACTCGCGGTGTTGTTCGCTACGATGGGAACCTTGATTGCGGAAGGCGCGCACATTCACTTCAACACTGGTGAATTCATTGCCTTTAATGTCGCCTTTAGCACTTTTTTCTCGGGAATGGTGTCACTCGCAGAGACGCTACTAGGTATGCTCAACCTGGTTCCTCTCTATGAACGCGCAAAACCGATCCTGGAGATGGTAACGGAGACCAATATACACAAGCCGCATCCTGGTGAGTTACAGGGAAACATTGAACTTAGCAAGGTATCGTTTTGCTATCAAGAAAACGTCTATGTATTGAAAAATATTTCGTTTTCAATTCGTCCTGGCGGTTTCGTGGCATTAGTTGGCTCCTCCGGCTCTGGAAAATCCACCTTGTTGCGACTGCTGCTTGGCTTCGAGACTCCAGCTTCGGGATCTATTTATTACGACCATCAAGACCTTGTGAAACTCGATGTGCAGGCAGTACGTCGCCAACTTGGGGTGGTATTGCAAAGCAGCCAACTTATTGCCGGTGATATATACACCAACATCATCGGAACCACCGGTCTCACCATTGAAGACGCCTGGGAAGCAGCACGCATGGTTGGACTCGACGAAGAGATTAACCAAATGCCGATGGGGATGCACACAATCATCACCGATGGAACAAGCATCCTTTCCGGTGGCCAGCGCCAGCGTATCTTGATCGCACGCGCCATTATCCACCGCCCTCGCATCCTATTCTTTGACGAGGCTACTAGTGCCTTGGATAACCGTACTCAGGCCATCATTACCCATAGCTTGAACGGACTAAAATCTACCCGCATCGTCATCGCACATCGATTAAGCACCATTATCAACGCCGATTCCATTATCGTAATTGAAAAAGGCGAAATCGCTCAGATCGGTACATTTCAATCTCTTATCGACCAACCCGGCCCATTCGCGAAAATGGCAAAACGGCAAATTGCTTAAATACGAATTAGCGGATTCAACCATTGAAGTACCAATAGATAAATTAACGTGAACTCGACGTAAGGAGTCGAGTTTTTTGAAATTCGCATCACAAAGTA
>CAUYTW010000311.1 GCA_963575715.1 Gammaproteobacteria bacterium
CATCAAAATCGGTAATTAATTATTCTCATTCAATCCTATTGATTGGAGCACTACCTAAATTTGAAAAGAGTGCAAGACTTGCCTCGCACTTTAGTTTGAGCATAACTCGCTTTTGAAGCGCAAAACGATCCATGCATTCCAGATTGGATTACTTGAACGAGCCGGTTTGATCGGAATTAAAGTTGCTCCGCATCTTGTTCAATTCCTCCAATATCTCACCCGCGAGATTGCCATGCAATGCAAGTAAATCCTCGGCGTCTGCCGAAAAAGAAGCTCTATCGCCTTGCATATATTCAATCCTGAGAAGGTGGAGTCTAAGCTCCGGTACGTGTGGCGACAAGGCAATTGCCTGCCGTAGCGCTGACCGTGCCAGGTTGTAATTTCCCAGAGCTAATTCCTGTTCGGCGCGCTGCACGAGTTCGGGAATGCTGTATTCGGGCGTCAGTGCGGAAGACGCCTCACGACGCGCAATGGCCTCGACGGGGGGACAGAATGGCGGTAGGTGCGGGCACAGTAAGCGTCCCATTGTCTCAACTTGACCCCACAGTTCTTCCTCTCGACCACCTAAAAAAGTCTTAAGTTCATCAGCATCAGCAGAAAAGGAAGCACTATCTCCCTGGGCATACTCGACCTCAAGCAGCTTCAGCCGCAGGTTTAGATCCTTTGGATGCGTTGCGATAGCGTTCCGTAACACCGAGCGTGCGAGGTTGTAGTTGCCGGCGGCAGACTCTTGCTTGGCGCGGGCGACTAAATCTTCTTTCGATTCGGGATCTACAGGACGATCATGGTCCTTCGCCTTCGAACCACGCAGTTTCAAGAGTAGCGCTACCATCAGCAATGTAAAAACGAAGGTTCCAGCTAACTTGGTCCACAACCCAACTGGAGCTGGAGCGGCTACACCCTCTGTAGGCGTTACTCGCATGGGAGGATTTAGAGATGTAGGTTCCGGCGTGGTGCTTGGCTTTTTTTCTATAGTAGTTAGCGGATGTGGGGAAGTAACGATAGGCGCAGCTGATGATGCTGGATTTTCCGGTGTAGTAGGCTGTGCGGTGGAGGAATGTACTGCCTCAAAGGCTGGGGACTCACCGGCTGTGGTGTGTGTATCGACCGATGGAGTGACGTTGGTTTCAGGCTTTGCGAAAATCTCGTCCGTAGAGGTTTGTGTAATGTTTTTGGCCTGCGGGATTTCAGGCTTGGCCTGAAGCGCTGGCGGCTCTGCAGGCATTGGAGAAGGCTGTGGTGTGGAATTTGTTGTCAAATTTTCTGGAATCCGAAGCATCACTCCTATTCGGAGGCGTTTATTTTTTCCTCCAGTGAAGGCTTTTGGGTTCAACTCGTAGATCCGTTTCACCAGAGTGCTGACTGGCGTCGTCGTCCCACTACCACGAATTTTTTCGGCAATCTTCCGCAGGGTTTCGCCTGGCTGGGTCGGTCCATACTCCTGCTGGGCTATTACCGCCGACGATAAGCTCGTGAGCAAGGCGATCAGTACTGCATACCGTTTGGCGGTAGAGGAAAAACCTCTAGAAGGTATTAGATATTTTGTTGGCATGAATTTCTCCGATAAATACACGATCATCCTTTTGCATAGGATTCGTTAAAAATTATGCAATATATATGCCATTCAAACAAATTACCGACAGGTAAGACAGGTGTTGGAAGAGCGTACCGTTAAAAATTCTACCCTTTGGAAGGCGCGTGGAAGTTTCAGGCCGCGCCGCGCCCGCTGGCCGACATAGTGTTCCAACTCCTTAGCTGATAAGGTTAGGGTGCGTTTTCCGCAATTCAGGGTTAATCCTTCCCCAGCGCGAGTCAAAGCCCAGGTCACGACATGTTCATTACAACCGTCATTGCCAGCGTTGACGAGGCTGATGAATTTGACGCCCTTGCCACGCGGCATCCGTGAGAGTTCTTCGATATGGAACAGCAGCAAATGTCCGGTATTAGTCACCACTGCCACGCGCGCTGCTGGATCGACGATAGGAAGCGGCGGCAGTACCTGCGCTCCAGTCGGAACCGTAATGACCACCTTGCCAGCACGATTGCGAGTGGTGAGATCCTCCAGGGTGGCAATAAATCCGTAGCCCGCGTCAGTACCGAGAACCACGGCATCCTTGGGAGCACCCATGAGCACGGTAAGAAAAGTCGCGCCATCTGGAGGCGTGAGTTGCCCGGATAATGGTTCTCCCTGACCCCTTGCCGAAGGCAGGGAATGAACCGGCAGGGCGTAACCGCGACCGGTAGTATCAAGAAAGATTGCGACCTGGTTGCTGCGTCCTAGTGCTGCGGCCCGAAAGTGATCGCCGGATTTGTAATTGAGGGTAGCCGGATCTAGCTCATGCCCTTTGGCTGCGCGTATCCAGCCCCGAGCCGAAAGAACTACTGTCACCAATTCCACCGGAGCCAGAGCAGTCTCTTCTAGGGGCTTGGCTGGGATCGAAGACACAGTCACGAGTGGCGAGCGGCGAGCATCGCCATATTTTTCGGCGTCCGTCCGAATTTCTCTTCCAATCAGTTGTTTCAGCAACACTGGGTCGTTCAGAGTCCGTTGTAGGTCATCGCGTTCTATAACCAGCGTCGCCTGCTCGCTCCGAATTTGCATTTCCTCAAGCCGCGCCAGGTGGCGTAATTTTAATTCCAGGATAGCCTCTGCCTGAACCTCGGAAAGCTGGAATTGCTCCATCAGCCGTTGCCGTGGATATTCCTCAAAGCGAATGATGTAGAGCACTTCCTCGATATTACGATAGGCAATCAGCAGCCCATCCAGTACCTGGACGCGGCGCAGGATTCGTTCCAAGCGATGGGTAAGCCGCCGACGCACGGTAGTGGTGCGAAATTCAAGCCATTCCGTGAGGAGTTGCGGAAGATTTTTGACCTGTGGCCGGCCATCAAGGCCGATGATATTGAGGTTGACCCGATAGCTGTGTTCCAGATCGGTGGTGGCAAAAAGGCTCGCCATCAACTCTCCGACATCCACACGATTAGAGCGAAGCACGATGACCATGCGGATGGGATCCTCGTGGTCGGATTCATCGCGCAGGTCTTCGACCATGGGCAACTTTTTGGCCGCCATCTGGGCGGCAATTTGCTCGGCAATCCGTGCCGGCGAGACTTGATAAGGCAGTGCGGTGATCACGAGATTCGGATTCCCGTCGCCCTCTTCCTCGGTCCAACGGGCGCGCATCCGCAGCGATCCGCCGCCAGTGCGGTAAATGCGCAGCAGATCAGCGCGCGGAGTAATAATTTCCGCCGTAGTGGGGTAATCAGGACCAGGCAGACGCTGGCACAGCTCCTCGACCGTGGCCTCGGGATGTTCCAGCAGGTGAAGACAGGCGGCGGCGACTTCCCGCAGATTGTGGGGTGGAATATCGGTGGCCATCCCCACCGCAATGCCGGTCGCGCCGTTAAGCAGGATCTGCGGCAGCCGTGCTGGGAGCAGCGACGGTTCTTCTAGAGTGCCGTCGAAGTTTGGCACCCAATCGATGGTTCCCTGATCCACCTCAGCAAGCAGCAGTTCGGCGTAGGGCGTAAGTCGCGCCTCGGTGTAGCGCATGGCGGCAAAAGATTTGGGATCGTCCTGAGAACCCCAGTTGCCTTGCCCGTCAATCAACGGATAACGAAAGGCAAAGGGCTGTGCCATTAGAACCATTGCCTCGTAACAAGCGCTATCGCCATGGGGATGAAACTTGCCGAGAACATCGCCCACAGTGCGTGCTGATTTCTTGGGTTTGGCACCAGCGGACAGCCCCAGTTCTGACATCGCGTAAATGATGCGTCGCTGCACAGGTTTAAGCCCATCGCCGATATGCGGCAACGCACGGTCGAGGATGACATACATGGAATAGTCGAGGTATGCCTTTTCGGTGAACTCAGAAAGAGGCAGCCGCTCGCTTGCTTCCGTGCTCGGGAGGGAGATGGAAAGGGTCATGAGTCGGAAAGAAAAGAACCTTTATAAAACTTGGCGAAAAATCCGCAGTTTTAACATTGGATGAATTACCTACCAATCGTTTTTTGATTTAAAAGACTTTCGGAATAAACCTCCATTTGACCGTTTCGCAATATTCCCTGTAATTTGGATCCTGAGATAAATTTCTTTCCTCGGTGAATCCTCTCAATATATAGATAAGGTTCCAGACCACAAGTGCAATGGATGTCCAAAGGTTGCTCAATACAAAAGTATTGTCCAGCCACCAAGCCAAATTTTTTGAAATATACGCGGGATGCCTAACTACACTATATGGGCCGCGCGTGATAATGCCACGATTAGTAAGATTGCTAAATCTAAAACCTAACACCAGGGTTGCCCATACATATATAGTAAAACAGATAAGAATGAGCGCCATAATAATCATTAACGCAATTTCATTGGTAATGAGATTGTATGTGGCTGGCGAATTATAGTTGATAAACTGATTAGTAAATCCGGTATTCATCGGAGGATAGCACATGATGGCTGCTATCCAGCCAGACATAGTGGTTTCTACATTTCTGGTACGATTATCAAGCCATCTGCTTGCCACGAAATAACCAATAATGGCAATACTGACATCAATCACGAACAGCTCATAATAAAATACAAGATACCAGGTATGATACTGCTTGAAAAATGAAAGTGTTGAAAAATTATCCGCAAGTATTTGATGAAGTGATTTATCAAATCCTCTAAACTCCTCCAGTAAAAATTGAATCATTAATGTCCCAAAAAAGAAATTGACCAAATACACCAGAAAAACTTTTTTTATTCTTCTATTTTTGAGCCGCGCAAGGTATTGATGATTATTTTTTTGGAAAATAAAATTAACCGTAGATTTAAAAGCTATCATCAACAAAATGCCATAATCATTATATTCGTAAAATATTCCCCATTTTTTATGAAGAGTGAATACTATGTATGGATATCCCAATATAAGATAAGCTAAAAAAACATAATCAAAAAATTTTCTCGTTAATTGAAATGGTTCTTTCGTAAAATAATAATGATTTTTCACGCAATACCACATAATAAAAAACATGAAAGTAAGACTTAACCACCTAAAAAACGCACTCCTTAGAAGATAGGATATATTTGGCGGAATAACACTTGGCCGTAATTTTACGACTCCTATTTTTATGTAAGATTTTCTGCCAAAAAATTCCGCTACCAACATGGCTATTAAAGTAAACAGCAACATAAGAAGAAGTTTTTGAAAAAGAGTAAAATCAATAAAAATATAGTTGGCTTTTTTATTTAGAGAAATAGCTACCGAAACAACAAGAACAACCACCGCCCCAATATATCCAGATAGCGGATTTTGTTCACCATGATCAATATTCATAGATCCTCGGCGTGAAAATACATCGATCCCGATGTTTCAAGGGGGAAGAAATGTTGCCTTTGATGTTGGCACCAATGGTTTTCGCCTCAATTAGGAGCCAATCTTTTTCAGCTGTTAACCCTTCAGGGTCTTAGTGATGCACACTTTTCGGTGCGGCTTCTGTCAATGCCGGCATGTTGGCATTATTAATTTGATATTTCCAGCTACTAGCGCACATCTCTTGCAAGCCACGGCGGGCTTTCCATTGTAATTGCGCTGCAGATTTATTTACCTTCGCGTAACAAACGGCAACATCTCCATGACGGCGCGGGACAATTTTATAAGGCACGTCTCGACCGCTGGCGTCTGAGAAGGCATTGACCATTTCGAGCACGCTATAACCTTGACCGGTCCCAAGGTTGAAAATATTCAATGAGGATTCCCGTGAGCTGAGATAATTCAAGCTCGCCAAATGCCCTTCGGATAAGTCCATGACGTGAATGTAGTCCCGTATTCCAGTGCCATCCGGTGTCGGGTAGTCGTTACCATATATATTAAGCCATGGCAACTTGCCAATCGCCACCTGCGTGATATAGGGCATGAGATTATTGGGAATGCCATTAGGATTTTCTCCAATTAGACCGCTCTCATGTGCTCCTACCGGGTTAAAATAGCGTAAACAGGCAATACGCCAATTTTCATCGGAGTTTGCGACATCACTTAGCATTTCTTCAATATGGAGCTTACTGCGACCGTAGGGATTGGTCGCACTCGTGGGATGGTCTTCATCAATGGGCAAGTACCGTGGATTACCATAGACCGTGGCGCTACTGCTAAACACCAAGGTTTTAATATTCACCGCGCGCATTGCCTGCAACAAGCTGATGGTTCCACCAATATTGTTATCGTAATACTCTATCGGTTTTTCAAGCGATTCACCTACCGCTTTTAAACCTGCAAAGTGAATTACCGCGTCAATTTTGTATCGTTGCAGGGTGTTGATTAGGAGAGCAGTGTCACGAATATCACCCTTTACAAATTGAATTGCTTCGTCGGTTACTGAAAGCAGGCTTTTAATGTATTGCGCTACACTGGCATTGCTGTTACTGAGATTATCGTACAATACAAGGTGATGTCCCGCCTCGGCAAGCACCACCGCAGTGTGGCTACCGATATAACCTGTTCCACCAGTAAGAAGAATGTACATTATTATGGAATGACGGATGCAAAAATTGTTTAATCGTTGTGATCCATGGTTTTGTATCCATGCTCCTTGACGAGTTCGTCACGCTCTGCAATCTTGATCTCTTCACGGACCATTTCTGCAACTAGCTGATCAAAAGTAGTCACTGGCGACCAACCAAGTTTTTTACGAGCTTTTGTGGGATCACCAAGCAAGGATTCGACTTCCGTGGGTCGAAAATAGCGCGGATCGATCATGATGATGCACTTCCCTGTACGATCATATCCTTTTTCATCGACACCTTCACCTTCCCAACGAATTTCCATGGCAAGTTCTTGCGCTGCGATATTTACGAAATCACGAACGCTATATTGAACTCCAGTGGCGATGACAAAATCTTCAGGATGCTCCTGTTGCAGCATCAGCCACTGCATTTCGACATAATCCCTGGCGTGGCCCCAATCACGTTTTGCATTCAAATTGCCAAGATAGAGACAATCTTGCAAGCCAAGTTTAATACGCGCCAGCGCGCGGGTGATTTTTCGGGTAACGAAAGTTTCACCTCGAATTGGGCTTTCATGATTAAAAAGAATACCATTGCAGGCATATATACCGTAGGCTTCACGATAGTTGACCGTAATCCAGTAGGCATAGAGCTTGGCGACCGCATAGGGACTGCGCGGGTAAAATGGCGTAGTTTCCTTTTGAGGAATTTCCTGAACCAGTCCATAAAGCTCGCTGGTACTGGCCTGATAGAATCGAGATTTTTTTTCTAGTCCGAGGATGCGGATAGCTTCAAGGATACGCAGGGCACCCAGGGCATCGGAATTAGCAGTGTATTCCGGTTCCTCGAAACTGACCGCTACATGACTCTGCGCAGCGAGGTTGTAAATTTCATCGGGTTGCGTTTGTTGAATGATACGAATCAAACTTGAAGAATCTGTCAGGTCGCCATGATGGAGAAAAAAACTGATCTCCTTCTCATGGCGATCACGATAAAGATGATCGATGCGGTCTGTATTGAAAAGACTAGCGCGACGTTTGATGCCATGAACAATATATTCCTTGTTGAGCAAAAATTCGGCGAGGTAGGCCCCGTCTTGACCGGTGACACCGGTAATCAAGGCAACTTTTTTTCGTTTAATCATCACTGTTTCCAAGAAACCTTGCCCTTTAGGGCAGGGTAATTAACGATGTCATCCATTTATTTTTTCGTGGTGGGTTGCTATGAATTGCAGGAAATCCGTGTAGGCGTGAATCAAACCTGCTTCCAATTCAATCCTAGCCTGCCAACCAAGGCTATTAATGCGGGAACTATCCATCAGCTTGCGTGGAATACCGTCTGGCTTGCTAGAATCAAAATGGATTTCACCTCGGTAGCCAATAATTGTTCTAATGGTCTCGGCTAGTTGGCGAATGGTGAGATCATACCCACAACCAATGTTGATGTGACTGAGCATGGGCTGGGTGTATTGGTCGTAAATGGCTTTATCGAGATTCATGACGTGAACGCAGGCCCTTGCCATATCATCGACATGAAGAAACTCCCGGCGTGGGGTACCGCTACCCCAAATGACAACGCTGGGCGTGTCATTAACCTTGGCTTCATGGAAGCGACGCATCAATGCCGGAATAACGTGAGAATTTTCTGGATGATAATTGTCACCTGGACCGTAAAGGTTGGTTGGCATAACGCTGCGATAATCGACGCCATGGCTTACTCCATATTGACGATTGTAACTCTCGCACAACTTGATACCGGCAATTTTGGCAATGGCATAGGGTTCATTCGTGGGTTCGAGCGTGCCAATGAGCAGTGCATCCTCACGCATCGGCTGCGTGACGAGCCTCGGGTAGATGCAGCTTGAGCCGAGGAACAGCAGCTTCTTGACGCCATAACGGAAGGCAGCGTCAATAATATTCGCCTGCATCATCAAATTGTCGTAGATGAACTCCGCTGGATAAGTATTGTTGGCGTGGATGCCGCCGACCTTGGCCGCAGCGAGATAAACCTGTTCGGGTTTTTCCGTAGCGAAGAAAACGCGTACCGCAGCTTGATCCATTAGATCTAATTCAGCGTGGGTGCGGGTGATAATGTTTCCCTGGCGCTGTTTTTCCAGGATGCGGACGATGGCGGAACCAACCATGCCGCGATGACCGGCAACATAGATACTTGGATTGATGCGATCCGCTCTTGTCATCATTAGTGTCTCAGATGATTGAAAAAATTGAATTTATTTTTTCAACTGCGTAACTGCTCTTAATGATGTGAAATAGATTATCACCAAATGCCCGCGAGAGAGCCACCCCGGCTTTAGCCGGGCAGGGAGGAAAGCGGGCGGTTTTCAGAATTAGGAGCCGGTCTTTCCCGGCTGTCAGCCTGTAAGGGCAACTCGGCTTGCGCCGGTTATGTTTGCCTCGCCAATGTTTTCAGCAGCTCTGTTCCGCTAACCGCACTTCCTTAACCCCATTAAAGATGTTTAACGGTGAGCGACAGAGCTGCGGACTGGCACGCATCCGCAGGTGTCATGACTCCAAAAACGTAGTCCGATACTTTGGACTTAGGCTGGTCAAGTCCGAACTTGTGAATTTGACTTCACAAGCCCCCGACTTTAGCCGTGGGGTTCTTGACTTTTAACGCCAATACAAAGATGGTCTGTCGTAAGGTGCAAAATATCGCACCAATGCTGCGTTGCAACCTTGGCGAGACGAACCACACCGCTAATGAGTGCGTCACTTGGGCCGCGTAGGGGCTAACCGTCGGGAAAAACCAGCAATTGGAAGATTTTACTATCCCAAGGGGCAGAAAATGCCGCCTCATTTCTTCATTCGTCCTCAAGGGCGAGATTTTCGGGAACGTTGATGACGGATAAACCACTCGCGCTGATTGTGGATGACGAACCAGACATCCTCGAATTATTGGAGATTACTCTGGGACGGATGAACCTAGACACCTGTAGCGCCGCTAACTTAGGAGCGGCGCGAGCGGCTCTCGCGCGTCGTCCGATAAATTTGTGCATAACCGATTTGCGTCTACCGGACGGCGATGGAACCGAACTGGTGGAGCATATTCAACGTCATTATCCCATCATCCCGGTGGCGGTGATTACCGCTCATGGTGACATGGAAACTGCGATTCGCGCGCTTAAGGCCGGTGCCTTTGATTTTGTCTCTAAGCCCGTTGATCTTCAGGTGTTGCGCAGCCTCGTAACTACGGCTTCACGGCTTTCGCGCCGCCCGGTTTCGGAGCAACGCGCTCGCTGCCTGCTCCTCGGTGATTCCGCCGCCATGCGCCTTGTGCGCGCCACAATTGCCAAGGTGGCGCGCAGTCAGGCACCAATCCACATCAGCGGCGAATCCGGCACCGGCAAGGAATTGGTCGCGCGTCTCATTCATGAGCAGGGACCACGCGCTGAACGTCCCTTCATTCCGGTGAATTGTGGTGCGATTCCTGCGGAACTCATGGAAAGTGAGTTATTCGGCCATCGCAAAGGTGCTTTTAGCGGCGCCGTGGGCGAGCACGAGGGATTATTCCAGACAGCAAATGGAGGAACTCTGTTTCTCGACGAAGTGGCGGATCTTCCTTTACCCATGCAAGTGAAGCTGTTGCGTGCTATCCAGGAGAAGGCAATCCGTCCGCTGGGCACGTCTCGTGAAATCCCGGTTGACGCACGCATTCTCTCCGCCACACACAGAGATCTCGCAGCCCTAGTGCAGGAAGGTACTTTTCGTCAAGATCTTTATTATCGGGTTAATGTCATCGAATTGCGCGTCCCAGCGCTGCGTGAACGGCGCGAAGATATCCCGATACTGGTCGAGCATTTCCTGGAGCGATGCGCCATGGCCTCCGGGTTGTCTGTTCCCCGTCTGTCGAGCAGAGCCATGGAAGCGTTGCTACATTATACCTTTCCAGGAAATGTCCGCGAACTGGAAAACATCCTAGAGCGTGCGATTACCTTATGCGATTCAGGAGTCATCGCGGAATGCGATCTGCTGCTGCCGGAAGCAGCCAGTACGCGCACTGCCGTTGCTTCCGGTGAAATTGCACGCTCAAACGAAGCCGTCACCAAAGGCTCTCTTGATCCCTTCTTGGATTCCATCGAAAAAGAAACCATCCTTAAAGCTCTAGAACAAACCCATTGGAATCGCACCGCCGCAGCGCGGATTCTTGGCATCAGTTTTCGAGCGTTACGCTACCGACTCAAGAAACTTGGACTAGATTGACCGCAGTGAAAAACAAAAATAGTATAAATATGATATTCTTACCTATTATTGCAGCGTAACGAGGGGGGTCTTCGATGCCATCTTTTCCATCCTGCTTTCTTACCTACGACATCCGTGGCCGGGTTCCCGATGAATTGAACGAGGATCTCGCCTACCGCATCGGGCGTGCTTACGCTACTTTCGTTGCGCCGCGTTGCGTCGCGGTCGGCCATGATATTCGCCTCACCAGCCCGGTCCTGGCGTCTGCCCTCATTCGAGGGCTGATAGCGACCGGCGTTGATGTTGTAGATATCGGTTTATGTGGTACCGAGGAGATCTATTTCGCCACGTTTCATCAGGCCCTAGATGGTGGCATCATGGTGACCGCGAGCCATAATCCCATGGATTACAACGGGATGAAACTGGTACGCGCCGACGCGCGTCCCATCAGCAGCGACAGTGGCCTGCATGAAATTCGTACATTGGTTGAGAATGACCGTTTTTCAGCGCCGACCCGGCACGGCAACGTCACTCTTCAAGCAGACAAGTCGGATTATATTGCTCACCTGCTGTCGTATATCAACCGCGAGGTTTTGCGGCCGTTGAAAATCGTGGTGAACTCGGGCAATGGTTGCGCTGGTCCGGTGCTTGATTTGCTGGAGCCATACTTTCCATTTTCGCTGATAAAACTTCATCACACTCCGAATGGCTGCTTTCCGAACGGCATCCCCAATCCGCTTTTGCCCGAGAATCGTGCCGCCACTGCCCAGGCGGTGCAAAGTCACGGTGCCGATCTAGGTCTCGCTTGGGATGGTGATTTCGACCGGTGTTTCTTTTTCGACGAACACGGGCATTTCATCGAAGGCTATTATCTGGTGGGACTACTGGCGCAAGCGTTGCTGGAGCGCCATCCGGGCGGCAAAATCATTCACGACCCACGTCTTGTCTGGAATACTCATGAATTGACGCATGCTGCCGGAGGAATTCCACTTCAATGCAAGACCGGGCATGCCTTCATTAAGGAACGAATGCGCGCCGAGGATGCAATTTATGGCGGCGAAATGAGCGCCCACCACTATTTTCGTGATTTTTCCTATTGCGACAGCGGGATGATTCCCTGGCTCTTGGTTGCCGAACGTTTATGTATTTCTGGACGCACTTTATCTTCCCTGGGGAATGAGCGCATCGCGGCTTATCCCTGTAGCGGCGAGATTAATTTTCGTATTAAAAATCCGCAGCACGTCATCGAAACGATAGCTGCAATTTTCGCCGCTGATCACCCGACGCGTGAGGATATCGACGGCATCAGTCTGGAATTCGCCGATTGGCGCTTCAACCTGCGCGCCTCGAATACCGAACCCTTGGTACGTCTCAATATTGAAACTCATGGCAACGCCACGCTTTTGCAACAACAAACTGAACGATTGCGCGCGTTAATTACTGAAAAAATCATTCAAAATGTTAAATAACTCAAGTTGCTACCTATTTGCCTTTCTCCCCTCTCCCTTTGGGAGAGGGGCTATTTGATTCTCCATCATAATAGGTGGCAATTTGGATTAAATATTAAAATGGAATCATCCAGATGAGACTTTATCTTGATGAAAAAAATACGCTCACCGAAATTATTAAAAATCTGGACGCAGAAGTTTATCTTTTTGGTAGCCGCGTGGACGATACTAAAAAAGGCGGCGATATTGATATCCTGATTTTTTCCAACCAAAATCCATTGCAATTATCTCAAAAAATTTCACGAGACTTTTATCTAGCACTTGAAAGTAAACTAGATGTTGTCGTGATCGACAAAAAAAACATGAGTGAAGATCAGGCATTGTTTGTTAATAGCTTAATTTTGGAAAGATTAAAATGAGTCGCATCTCTATTGAACATTTAGACGCTGCGAAAAAAAAAGTGATTTTTGCCATCGCTCTAGTAGCCAGAAGTGTTGAAAAGCTTGAACTCTATGATATTAATAAAATACATACCATCGATGAAATCGAGCCTTATGACGCGCTTTGTGATCGATTTATTCGCGCCGTTGAGGTCTGTATTAAATATTTTAGAACGTATGAATATATTTTCTTCGTCGTTCAGTCGGACAGCCTGCGTGATGTTTTGAATATCATGGAGAAAACAGGTTTGATTACTAATACTCCTATTTGGCTTGACATGCGTGATATCAGAAATAGAATCGTGCATGATTATTCTCCCGAACAAATAAAGTCCATGTACGATCGCATCATGAATGATTTTTTTGTTGAATTAAAATATTTTGAGAAAAAAATAACATGTCCTAATTAAACGGGCAGTCACATAATTAAATTATAACAGATTTATTGGTATCATATTTTATTCATGTAAAATTTGGCCAACATGGTGATTGTATGAAAACACCTCGACGCTTCCACCAAAAAAAAACCAACACCAAATTAAATAATTCATTCCCGAAACAAAAAATAGCGCACGCTTTACGCATGGCGCTCATGGGAATGATGGCAACATTTCAGATCCCACAGGCGATTTCTGGCCCACCAAGCAATGAATTACCAAAAAATGGAGTCGTCGTCGCGGGATCGGCGGGGATTCGCCAATCGGGTCAACGTCTGGACGTTGATCAATCCAGTCAACGTGCGGTGGTTAATTGGCAATCGTTCAATGTGGGTAACCAGGCCCACGTCAATTTCAATCAACCGAGCCGCGACGCGGTGACCTTGAATCGTGTGACAAACCAAAAGCCCTCAGAAATCATGGGCCGCGTCACTGCCAATGGTCAGGTATTCCTAGTCAACCCGTCGGGGGTTGTTTTTGGTAAGGATGCGCAAGTCAATGTTGACGGCCTGGTCACCTCGACCATGGATATCAAGGATTCCGATTTCATGGCGGGACATTATCGCTTCCAGCGTAATGGCTCAACCGCGTCGATCATCAATCAAGGCAAGATTACGGCGGCGGACAAGGGCTACATCGCCTTGCTCGCACCCGAACTGCGCAATGAGGGTGTAATTGCGGCGCGGATGGGTACGGTCATGCTGGCGGCGGGCGAAACCATCACCCTAGACATTGGTGAAAAAGTTGGGGTTCAAGTCAAACCCGCGACGGTCAATACGCTCATTGAAAATCGCGCCATGATTCAGGCCGAGGGTGGGCGCGTTTTATTAACGGCGAAAGCAGTAGATACGCTGCTTGCCGGCGCGATTAATCTGAGCGGAAAGATCGAGGCCAATTCAATCACCACTCGTGGTGGCGAGGTGGTGCTGGAGGCCAGCGATTCAGTGAATGTGACCGGCTTGATTGAAGCCAAAGGCGACTCAGGCACAATCGAAATTAGCACGAAACATTTTACGCAAACTAAAACCGGCACATTGGATGTGAGCGCCCCGCAACAGGGAGGCAAAATTACGGTCACCGCCGGCCAGAATATTTCAATCGCGGGCCAAATCAACGCTTCGGCGCTGGCCAAGGTAAAACCCGATCCTCAAAATGCTTCACGCGGCGGGGCGCTCACGATTCGCGGGAGCAAAGTCAATCTGCGCAATGCCCACCTCGCTAGCAGCGGCGAGCTGGGTGGCAATCTCACGGTGCTGGGTGATCACATCAAAATTGACGGTACTACTGTCCTCAACGCCAAAGGAAAATTGGGCGGCGGCATCGTGCTCGTCGGCGGCGGATGGCAGGGCAGTGGTGGGCTATATCAAGCAACGACCGTGGCCATGGCCGGCACTACCCTCATTGATGCCTCGGCGCAAATCTTCGGCAATGGCGGCACGGTGGTGTTGTGGAGCGATGTCAAAAATCCGCAATCCAAAACGGCGGTACACGGAACCATTTTGGCTAAAGGCGGCGCGGAAGGTGGCGATGGCGGGATGATCGAGACTTCGGGCCACAAGCTCGATATTGCCGGGGTTCGGGTCGATGCCTCAGCGCCCAAAGGTAAGCCCGGATTATGGCTGCTCGATCCAACGGATGTCGTTATCGATAGCGCCATGGTTGCAGGTGGTGGGGGCACCATTGCTACCAGCGCCGATTTCTTCGGTACTCTCGATGGTTGGACGTGTGATGACGGCTACGACAGTTGTGTGCCTAATAATGATTATACGCTTTATGATTCGCCTGATCCTAATTCACCCAGCATTGTTCCGGGGGATCAAGTATTAGTATTTGGAAATAATTATCCAGTTACTATCCAAAAAATTTTTAATGTAAATGGTCAGACATCTATCAGCTTCAGTGCGGAAGTAATGGTTTGCCGGAATGATTGTGGGGCTGAGGGAAGATTAGTCGTAACTTTTTTAGATGGTTCTGGAAATCCAATCGGTTCATCTTCTACAAGCAATTACATTACCGATACTACTTCAACGCAGCCAATTAGCACAGGCAGCGTTACTGTGCCGGGTGGCGCTGTCCAGGTAATCGCAGCATTTGAGCAATCGAATAACGGCGATGGATGGGGTGGTTCTTATGGAATTGGTTTTCAAAATCCAAGTATTACTGGTAGCGGTGGTTCTGGAATTGTGCCCACACTGAATAGCGGGACTAATGTCAATATCACTGCGGATAACAGCATTACTACCAGTGGCTCCGTCATTATTAATAAAACCGCAGGTAGCAATGCCACGCTATCATTTAATGCGGGTAATCTGATCAATTTATCCAATACGCAAATCAGTTCAACTTCTGGACAATTACACGTTGATGTCAATGTCGTCAGTGGTGATTTTACGCTCTCGGCGGATTCTTCGATTGCGACGAATAGCGGTAATTTTAATGTTACTACGGGCGGCGCAATCAATATCGATGCAACGCTAGATACAGGCGCGGGTTATCTTAATTTTACTAACGGCACCGCGAGTACGATTTCTGGCGCGATCAATGGCTCGGGCGGATTAATAAAAACTGGGAGCGGCACATTAACGCTGACCGGAAATAATACGTACAGCGGCGACACCACGATTAATACAGGGACACTAGCAATTAACGGGACTGGGAGTTTAGGTGCTGGTAATTATAGTGGCAATTTGAGCGTGGCCTCGGGTGCAATTTTTACTTACGCAAGTAGTGCAAATCAGACTTTTTCCGCACTCGCCGCAGGAACCGGCGTCATTAATTTGAATGGTACTGGAACGATCACGATTAGTGGCGATCAGGCATTTACCGGCACATTGAACATCTATCAACCCACGAATATTGTCGGCGGAACTAACGCCAATCAAAGCGGCCTTGGCCATACGAATACAATCAACATTTATAACACTGTAACGCTAGAGAGTAGTGGCGATCCTTTAAAAAATAATTCCTTTATTGGGACAGAAACGGGGGGAGGACCTACAACTTTAATCACGATTAATAGCGGTGGTACTCTCTATAATCCAGGTAATAACGTCTTTTTTATCGGTCCTATAATACTGAATGGCGGAATACTTGATGCAGGTATAGATTTATCGAGCTATGGCAATTATTGGCTCAATAAGAATATTTCAGTTACGGCGGATTCCACTATCAGCGCTGGCTTCGTAGTACCATCGCAGAGTGGCGGTACCGTATTTAATATTGATGCCGATAAGACGCTGACAATCTCCGGTGACTTGCGGAATGGTAGCGGTCTAATTAAAACAGGAACTGGAACGCTGCTGCTAACCGGAAATAATACGTACAACGGCGGTACCATCATCAATGCGGGTACTCTACAAACGGGTAGTTTGGGAATTTCGAGCACCCTTGGGTCTGGGTCTATTACCTTTAATGGTGGCACACTTTTTCTTTCGGATAACGTTGGTTCCACTATCAGCAATAATATTTTGCTAAATGCTAACGGCGGAACAATTTATTCTTGGTACAGTCATATTTTATCAGGCTCTATTTCTGGTGAAGGGCCATTGACTATTAGTAATGGTGGAAACCATATTAATCTCACAGGAGATAATACTGCGTATGTAGGAACGATGACCACTAATGGTGTCACTATTGGTAATGGTGGAACTAATGGTACCTTAGGAAGTGGCTTAATCCAAAATGATGGCGGATTACTATTTAATCGTTCGGATAATTATATTTTAACGCAAACGATTAGCGGTAATGGAGGTATTTGGGTTACAACAGGAATATTAACAAATGGTGCAACGAATCTTATTTCAAATACAGCCACGATAAGAATTGCTAACGGTGCCACTTGGAATCTAAATAATTATAATGAAACTATTGGTGCAATTGACGATTACGCAGCCAATAGCTCTGGAAATATTAATCTTGGTAGCGCAACTTTGGTCGTCGATACAAATAATGTATCGACTACTTTTTCGGGATTAATTTCTGGTACGGGTGATTTAATTAAAACTGGAACTGGAACTTTAATATTAGCTGGAAATAATAATTACAGTGGCTCTACAACTATCAACGCAGGCACGCTGCAAGTCGGAAATGGCGGATTTATCGGAACACTTGGTAGCGGTGCGGTTACCGATAACGCATCCTTAGTTTTTAATCTCTCCGGTGATGCATCTCTGAGCAACGTGGCAGGCGGTGGAATTAGTGGAACGGGAAGCCTCAGCGCCCAGATTGGAGCATTCTGCTTCATTGATCGTAATATCAACATCGATGGTAGTGTCAGTCTCGTCTCTGGGGGAGATATCTATATCTCTTCTAATCTCGCCGTCACAGGTACGGGGTCTTCGATTCTCATCAAGGCAGGCGGCAATATTTTAGTTGACCCCGGTTTTACCTTTCAAACCAATAATAGTGCGCTGACGTTTTGGAGCGATTCTGATGCAGATAGCTACGGTGCAATTGCCTTTGGCCCAGGTGTGACCCTCAACACCGCCAACGGCTCAACCACGCAAACCAGCGGCGGCGGTAATATCACGATTGGCGGCGGTGCCGGTACCATAATTCCGACCGGTGCGGCTTATGGGAACGCCGATTACACGAATGGCGTATTTCTCGATCAGGCCACCATTTATACCGGCGGTGGTAATCTGACCATGACCGGTACCAGTTACAACGGCCCTGGTTTCTCAGATGGATGGTACAACCAGTGGTGGGATATCGTGCATGGCATCGCCATTGGAAGTAGTAATGCAGGCACTACCAACATTCAGAGTGGTGTCGGGAATATTTCGCTTACTGGTTTTGCCCAAGGCACGAGCAATTCGCAAGGGATTGAGTTAGGTGTTGGCTCTGAGGGCACAATCACCATGCAGACCACCAGCGGCAATATTTCCATTACGGGCAATGCCTCCGCCGTTAATAACACGAATTGGGCGTTGGGTTTGACTATTCAGGGGGACAACACGGTCATCGCCACTACCGCAGGCGGGAATATCTCGCTTACCGGTATTGGTGGCACAACCAATAGTCCGAGTGCTGGCACAGGCATTTATTTGAATGGGTCAAAAATTTTGGCCAGCAGCGGCACGCTCAATATGAATGGCACCCAAGGTTCCGGTAATCAATATGGCATCTATAACAATAACGTCACACTCGGTGCCTATGGCGTAACAATACCTTCCTCGACCACAAATGTTGTTTTGAATGCAGATACATTGAATGTTGGCACGTCAACGCTTAACACCACGGGTACTTTCACTGTTCAGCCGATTAGCAATAGTTTTTCCAGCGCGCTGACTTTTCCCATTAGCGGTCTGACGTTAAATGGCGTGAGCGGCCTCATTCTTGGCAAAACGACCAACACCAGCGATATTACGATTAATAGTAATCTCTCCGTTGCCGGGCCAATTTCAATTTACGGTAGGAATATTAGTTTCAATGGGAATTTAACCACCACTTCCGGCATTAGCGGAGATATTTTAGCTAAGGCCACGGGTAATATCACTCAGGAACCAGGAATTACGATCTCTACCAATGGCGGCGATGTCACATATTGGAGCGACACTGACGCTGATGGCGGTTCCATTGTCCTGTACAACCTTAGTTCAATTGCGACTAACGGTGGAAACATTACGCTGTCTGGTGGCCTCAGTCTTGATACTGGATATGCTCAAGGCATCACAACCGATATTTTTCATACTCATGGTGTATATATTAATTCCGCAACACTGAATTCTGCGGGCGGCAATATTGTCATTCGTGGTCGCAGTTATGCGGGCAATGATAGTAATGTAGATGGCGTACAATTTTCTTATGGAGTCAACATTGATAGCGGTATAGGCACAATTTTAATCGATGGGGTATCAATTGCCACAGGTGGTTATTATGCAGCTGGCGTTCGATTTAATAACAATCCAGCTACAATTACTTCCAGCAATCCTTCCGCGCAAGCAATTACTATTAATGGCAATGTCAGCACTATTTCAGGTTCGGTTACTGATTTAGGTGGAGTAGTGATTGATAATGGATCAACAATTGCCGTGACCGGTGCTGGGGGCGGCCTGACCATTACCGGTATTGGTAGTAATACTGCCGGAGGTTATGGATTGCGCATATTAAACGGAGATCTATTGGCGAATAGTGGTGCAATTAATCTAACAGGCCGTGCTGGATTATTTCCGATGAAATTTGAGGACGGCACAATAGGTTACAAATCTGGATCATTAGTGCCTGCTTCGAGTAGTAATATCACGTTGACTGCTGATTCAATTAATTTCGGTGATAACAGTGTAATTCAATCTTTCGGTGCATTGACGATTAAACCTTATACATCGGGAGCACCGATTGATTTAACCACGTTTAATTTTGATGCGGGGGCATTAAGGTCTGCTGATTTTTCTAGTATTACCATTGGCGATGCCACCGCTGGTGCAATGACAATTAATGTTCTAAGTGATTTCTACACACCGTTGGTATTAATCAGCGGCGGCACAATTACTCTCAATACAGGATTTTTGTTGAGTAGCACTGCAACCGGCGACGCATTGACCATTGTCGGAAATCAATTTATTAATTATGGATCGTTGACCACGACAAACGGGCGATGGTTAATATATACCAATGATACTCCAGGTTCACTTTCAGTAACTGGGCGTAATTTCAATCGTTATGGCTGCATTTATGGTGGCGCTTGTCCGTCAGGAGTAACGATTCCCGTTACGGGAAATGGCATTGCTTATAGTAGTCAACCAATGCTTAGAATAAGTGCAGCCAAAAATTATGACGGTACTGCCAATTTCACGAATGGCCAAATTACATTATCGGGTAGCGTAGGTGGCGACGTAGTGCTTCTCAATGGTTCTGGTCCAGCAACAGCAAATAGCGCGCTGGTGGCGGACAACAGCACGAATTTTTTGACCAATCTGGGCGGCATGACGGTAGTCGATGGCACAGGTAATCAGCTTGGTTATCTATTGCCTTCCTTGACTGCACGAAGCGTTGATAACCAGGTCACAATCAACGCGGTCGCCATTTCACTGGTGAATCTTACGGGTAATAAAGTCTACGATGGCACACCTACATTTTTATCTTCCGTATTAGCTATGGGTGGAATTGCCGCAGGTGATGCGAGCAACGTGACCCTGAGCGGTAGCGCAGACGTTTCAAGTAAAAATGTTGGCAATTATACAAATTTTAT
>CAUYTW010000312.1 GCA_963575715.1 Gammaproteobacteria bacterium
CTTTCCTCCCTGCCCGGCTAAAGCCGGGGTGGCTCTCTCGCGGGCATTTGGTGAAAACAAGTCTCAAAATTGACTAATTCTGTTGCATTGCGGCGAACTGTATCGTGAAATCGGCGCAAGCTTGCGGAAAATTTTGGTCAAAGGTCAGTCTCCGGTTGAGACTGCCCAACCTCGACTCCAGTTGCAGGTCCAAATATCTATCAACGGAGAGCGAATTATCTTTAATTTTCGCACATAAACACTTATATGCACATTTTAGGAAGCAGCTGAAACCGAAAGGCTTCAGTCACTTGGGCCGCGTAAGAGCTGACCACCGGGAAAGACCGGCATCTAATTTGGGCTAGCCCTTGGTTCCAATACCAAAGGCAGCTTTTCCTCCCATCGATCCTACGGGATCGAGGTGTTTCCACGCCGAGGACTTATGAAGATCGAAACAATATGCGTTTTAGGTGGTACCGGCTTTTTAGGTCGGCACTTGACCATCTCTCTGACAAAACAGGGTTATCAGGTACGAATACTAAGTCGCCACCCCCATCGCCATCGCGATCTGCTTTCCAGAGAAGTAGATGTGATGGAAACGGATATTCACGATGAGCGACAATTGCGTGAGCGCTTCGCCGGAATGAGCGCGGTCATCAATTTAGTCGGGATTCTGAATGAGTCCGGCTTTGATGGGAGTGGCTTTCGTCGGATTCATGTTGAATTGCCAGGCACCGTTGCCGCAGCGTGCAAGGCAGCGGGCGTTGGACATTTGCTCCATATGAGCGCTCTCAAGGCTGGCGAATCGACGGCTTTGAGTCATTATTTACGCACCAAAGGTGAAGGCGAGAACCTGATACATGCCGCAGCGGGGGCAGATCTAGCCGTTACCAGTTTTCGTCCCTCGGTTATCTTTGGCCACGGAGACAGTTTTCTCAGCCGTTTTGCCTTATTGTTACGTTTTTTACCCGTGGTGCCACTCGCATGTAGCGAAGCCCGCCTTGCGCCAGTGTATGTCGACGACGTGGTGGCGGCCCTAATTGGAGCATTAAAAGACCCCTCAAGTCATGGTCAGCGTTATGACCTTTGTGGACCAAGGGTTTATACTCTGCGACAAATCGTTGATTACCTTTCCAATCTGCTGCAACTGCGACGTTTCATCATTTCACTTAGCCCGGAACTCTCGCAACGGCAAGCCAGGATTATGAATCGGATACCAGGTAAACCCTTTTCGATGGACAATTATTTGTCCTTGCAGACCGATTCGATTTGTCCAACAGACCACAGGTTACCTTTTATGATCACTCCTACGCCAATGGAAGCAGTCGCACCTTTCTATATCGGCAACCATGCCCATCGAACGCGATACTATCAATTACGCACCATTGCTGGTCGGGATAGCTCAACTTAAAAAATTTATCGATCTTCATCAAAAAATAACCCTGATAGGCGATGATGCCTGTCCGGGTTGATCCGAACAGCAGGACAACCACGCGGATTGCAAATTAAAACAAGGAGAATGCGGCACCCATGATCATTCTGGTGGGGAACCTTAAAGGTGGAACGGGAAAAAGCACTATTGCCTTCAACCTAGCAGTATGGTCCGCCTATCAGCAAAGACGTACCCTGTTGGTGGACGCAGATCCTCAGCACACCACCTCTGATTTGATCACCTTGCGGCGAGAGGAGGGCCATCAGCCTATGATCTACAGTGTGGTGGCTGAAGAACGACGCTTGGGAGAGGAGCTTAATAAAATTGAGAATATCTTTGAAAATATCTTGGTGGACATTGCCGCTGGAGATCGCGAATCCTTTCGCGCTGCGCTTAAAGTAGCGGATCGTCTGCTGATCCCACTTTTACCCGGTCAGGCCGATGTATGGGCCTTGCACAACGTCATGGAACTGGTTACAGCAGCTCGTGTCGAAAAACCTTCTCTAGAAGTCATTGCCGTGATTAATCGTGCTGATACGAATATCCAGGTACGTGAGACTCAGGAAACCGAAGAGGCATTACGTCAAATTGGTCTACCCGTTTCTAAGGTACAAATAGGAAACCGCGTAACTTTTCGCCGCAGTCTTACCGAAGGATTAGGCGTCATGGAGTGGGAGCCACGCTCCCGCGCTGCTAAGGAAATGGAAATTCTTGCTCAAGAGGTATTGACGTGAATTTCGATCAACCCATCCAACCCATTCAATCCATCTTAACTACCGAACAAATTAACGATTTGCGCTCAGACGCAAAAAATATGTATGGTGCCGAGCGACGCTCTTTTCAAGCAGATATTACCCTGAAGTATTGCCACGGCAGCGCCAGAAAGGCTGAAAAAATATTCGGCTGGGGGCGGCGTACCATTAAAGTGGGACTCGCTGAAAAAAAAACGGGAGTAGTTTGTGTTGGAGCGCAGCCTGCTTTTTGTGGAAGTAAAATTTGGGAAGCTCGTTACCCGAAAGCTGCGGAAGAATTACGCAAATTGATAAAAACTCAACAAAATTTAACTTCCCGATTAACCTCCAAGGAAGTTTTATCTAAATTAAGCAAGCAGGTTCCCCGGGAATCTCTGCCATCACTCAGCACTATGGATAATATTCTTATTCGCATGGGCTATCGCCTCCGTAAAGTCAGAAAAAATTCACGCAAAAAAAAATCTGATGAACGTTCAAGTCTTCACTACCACCAGTCAATCACCCCACGGCTAAAGCCGGAGATTTGTGAAAGCAAGTCTGATTGACCAGCCCAAATCCGAGAAATCTGGCTACGTTGTCACAAAGTTAGGAGTTGCAGTTGAACTTGTCGCTCTATAAAAAGATTGAGTTTTTTCAGTCATTCTGCGCGCAGTCGCAAAACGCAGAATCTCTATCAGAAAGATTCATCCTGTGGCGCTTCCTCCTGTCTGTCGGCAGACAGGTAACTCCAGGTTTCAGAGCTACGGGGGTAGTACGAAACGATTTGTCGCAAGGTTCAAAACATCGAACCGAAGCTGTGCTGCAACATTGGCGAAGGAAGCAACACCGCAAGGTGTTGTGTCACTATGCCCGTAAGGGCTGACCGCCGGGAAAAACCGGCAACTTTTCCATATCTAAAATCAAATAACAGGAGGGCGGCGCTTCCTTACCATGACTAAATCCATGAGTTTCCGCGCCGAGTTTCGATGATTCACCACCAATCTATCAGCACTGAACATGCTCCCCAAGCGGTAGGAACCTATTCACAAGCCATCAAGGTAGGTACGACCGTTTACCTGTCCGGTCAAATTCCACTTAACCCGTCGAATATGACGTTGGTTTCTGGCGACTTTCGTGATCAAGCCCGTCGCGTCCTCGAAAATCTTCTTGCGGTTGCTCATGCTGCGGGCGGATCTTTGGCCGATACTGTGAAACTCACTATTTACCTCACCGACCTTGCCAATTTTCCTATCGTCAATGAAGTGATGGCGGAATACTTTCAACCCCCTTACCCTGCCCGTGCCACGGTTGGCGTCGTCGCATTGCCTCGTGGAGCCTGGGTGGAAATGGATGCGGTTCTGGAATTGGGATAAGCATATCTTGTCACTACTCCGATTTGTCGCGCCTATCCTGTCTGGCTTCCTTGCCGTTTCGAGTACGGTTGCGGAAGAATCTATGAACGAGAATTCCCAGCTGGAAAAAAATTTCAAGCCTTGTAACGATGACTCGTCAACGATAAACACAGAAAAAATTCTCGATCAATCCTTGCAAAATAATTCATCTCACTTTCCATTTCTCGCCACCAGTCCATCCAAACTGGAGACTGAGCCATCGATACCCTTTCCTCTTGTAAAAACTTCCCCCCGGAAGCCAAATACTTTGGACTGGTCATTTTGCGCTGATACCGTCACGCAATCTCCATCCTTAATGACGGATCAACCTCTGGACCGCGCCACACCGATTGATATTGAGTCCGACCAGGCTACCATTTATGAACAGAGTACCGCCATACTTTGGGGAAATGTACAATTGTCGCGCCCTGGAGAATTACTGAAAACTCCCTGGCTACTGTATGACTTAGATCTTGATACCGCCCAGGCTCAATATGGTTTACGCTACCGCCGTGGTGGGCTTGCATTGGAAGGAGAAGAAGGATTCTTCGATCTGCAATCCCAACGTGGAACAATAACTGCAGCACATTATCAGCTTGCCGCCCGCCATGCTCGTGGCACTGCGGCGATTATTCGGATGGACGACCACGCTCATGGTCGTTTTACCAATGCCACTTATTCCACTTGTCCAGAAGGTCGAGATGATTGGATATTACGAGCACAAGTCATGGATTTGGACCAAGAGCGTGAACGAGGGACGGGATATCATGTCACTGCTTATTTCAAAGATGTGCCATTATTTTATCTTCCTTACCTTTCTTTCCCAATTTCCGGTAAACGGGAATCCGGGTTTTTAATTCCATCCATTGGTACCTCATCGCGTTCTGGCCTAGATTTGCGTATTCCTTATTATTGGAATATCGCGCCAAATCATGATGCAACCTTTACTACTCGATTATTGACCCGGCGTGGGGTTCAATTCGATACAGAGTTTCGCTATCTTACCCGACGCAGCAGTGGTGAAGTCAGTTTTGAATATCTACCACAGGATAAACTTCGTGGTAAGGAACGCAGCCTGTTTTCCTTTCACCATGAAGAAAATATTACTCCTCGTGCTCATAGCGATATCATCTTCAACGCCGTTTCCGATAATAATTATTTCCGTGATCTTGGCAATAACTTGACGTTTTCTAGTTTTCGTTACTTAGAACGCCGCGCAGATTTTCTTTATAGTGGAGATGGCTGGTCGGCGCTTGGACGTGCGCAGGCATTCCAGGTCATGGATGATGGCCGGCCGTTTGAACGTTTACCACAAATTCAGGTTACGTTTAATTCTCCTGACAATGCAGGACGACTAACTGAATATGCAACTATTGGTGAAATAAGTAATTTTTATCGAAATTCCATCATCGATGGCACTACCTTCAATCAAAATTACACCGGAAGCCGTTTTTGGCTACAACCCGCAATTTCTTATCCAATAAATGGATTGAATGGGTTTTTCATCCCGCGTCTAACTCTTCACCAGGTTAATTATTCCCTGAAGGATACTGCGCCTGGGCTACCCTCTGCTCCTGATCTGACATTGCCAATTTTTTCCACCGATGCAGGATTATTTTTGGAGCGCAATTTTACGTCGGGAAATCGACATTTTGTCCAGACCCTGGAGCCACGCCTTTATTACCTCTATGTCCCTTATAAAAATCAAAAAAATTTACCGATTTTCGATACAACCCTGCTAGATTTCAGTTTTGGCCAACTTTTCCGGGAAAATCGTTTTAGTGGCCCAGATCGACAGGGGGATGCTAACCAGGTCGCACTCGCGCTGACTAGTCGCTTTTTTGACAGTGGCACCGGCACGCAATTTCTTTATGGAAGTCTTGGCCAGATTCTCTATTTTCGTGATCGATTAGTTAATCTTGATTATGGAACTAACAATGTCAACCTCACTAATGAAGGCACCGCCAGCGCTCGTTCCGAGGTGTTGGCAGAGGTTGGCGCGCGTCTGGGGAAATTCTGGACGGCAAATAGTACCCTTCAATGGAATCAACAACAGGGGCAGCCTGAAAAACGGACGGTGCGTTTGCGCTATCAGTCAGATCAAAATCACCTTGTCAATTTTTCTTTTCGGAATCGTCGTGATCTCCTGGAACAGACTGATCTTTCGATGATATGGCCACTGAATCGTCAATGGCGGGCGGTGGCGCGCTGGAATTACTCGTTCAAGGACTCTCAAACTCTGGAGTCATTCGCTGGATTACGTTATGACAGTTGTTGCTGGGCGCTACAAATTATCGGGCGTCGTTATGTCAACCTGCCGGGAGAAGATCCTAAGAGTGATGTGATGTTTCAACTCGAACTCAAGGGATTGGCAAATATTGGTGAAAAACTCGACCTACTTCTGACCAACAACATCTTTGGCTATCTATCGACAAAATAGGATGTGGCTGATCCAATATGGGGAATTTTCTGATGAAAAATTTTATTATTGTTTTTATTATTGCCTGGATACAATTCTCTCAATTGGCAATAGCGGTTCAAGATATCAACCATATTGTTGCGATTGTAGATGATGACGTTATTACACGTACTGAATTAGACGAAGCAATTCACACGATTAGTGCCCAACTCCAAAACCAGAACGCAACACTGCCCGCTTTTTCCGTTCTTGAACGCCAGGTTTTAGAGCGTATCATTGTCCAGCATCTTCAAATTCAACTAGCTACTAGTAGCGGTATTAAAGTAGACGACGAGACGCTGGCTGCGGCAATTGGTAATATCGCCAACCACAACCAGATTTCCCTTGCAGAGTTTCGCGCTGTCCTGGAGCGGGATGGCTATAATTTTGAAAAGTTTCGGGAGGATATCCGTAGCCAGTTAATCGTTGGCCGATTACAGCAACGGGAAGTAGCAAATCACGTCACAGTGACTGATCAGGAGGTAAATGACTTCCTGGCCAGCACGCACTCCCAGCATGGTGAAAATATTAAAGATGATGGAGAATGGCAGCTCGCGCAGATTCTAATCGCAATTCCAGAGGGAGCGAGTCCCGAACGCATCCAGAATGCCAGAGAAAAAGCCGATGCCTTGTTAAAACGTCTCAATGCAGGTGAAGACTTTCGCGCATTGGCAATTAGTGAATCGGATGGCCGCGATGCTTTGGAAGGAGGAGATTTAGGTTGGCGACCAAAAAATCGAATCCCTTCCCTATTCACCAACACTATTCTCGGAATGCGTAAGGGAGATATTGCTGGCCCGATGCGCAGTCCAGCGGGTTTCCACATTATCAAGCTAGTGGATTATCGGGGCCAGATGAAGGATATCGTGACCCAAACCCGGGCACGACATATTCTAATTCGCACCAACGAAAATACTGGCGATGAGGATGCGCGGGCACGCCTTTCTCAATTACGGCTAAGAATCCAGGGTGGTGACGATTTTGGAGAGCTGGCACGCGCTCATTCCGAGGATAGCGCCACTGCCGCCAATCAAGGTGCCCTGGGTTGGGTTAATCAAGGAGATCTCGTGCCTGAATTTGAACAAGAAATGAACGCTCTTGCCCTGAATGCCATTTCTGAACCTTTCAAAACTCCTTTCGGATGGCATATTGTTCAGGTTTTAGAACGCCGCAAGCAGGATAATGCACAAGAAAATTCACGCACTAAAGCTATGGAAGCTATTCGCATTCGTAAAACTGAAGAAGAATTGGAGGCATGGATACGTCGATTGCGGGAAGAAGCCTATGTCGAAATTCGTCTAGATTCAATGGGAAATTAAAAAATACAGACTATTCAAAATTTGTGTATTGTTATTCATCCGCCCACAAACCACCGGCACGTAAAACTCGTCTTTGAATAATCCGATCTAAAAATTCTTTTCCTCCTGGATTAATCAACGTCAAAAAATCCCGAGCGCGGGTAATTCCCGTATAAAGCAATTCACGAGTTAAAACCGGATTGATCGTATCTGGCAAAATGAACACGACGTGCCTGAATTCTGAACCTTGTGACTTATGCACAGTAAGCGCGTGAACCGTTTCTACCGCCTGCAAACGACTGGGCAATATCCATTTGATATTTTGACCGCTATCATTCGCGGGAAAAGCCACCCGTTGCGTCCAATTCTGATTGGCATTATCGGGAAGTACAAGGGTGATACCGATATCGCCATTCATTAAACCCAAGCCATAATCATTGCGCGTGACCATGACCGGACGACCAAGATACCAGCCCGTAGTTGCCGAAATTAAACCTGCATTGTGCAACAATTGAGCAATTTTTTGGTTGAGTCCTTCTGTACCCCAAGGACCGCGACGTAGGGCACACAATACCTGGAATTGATCATACGCTTGCAATACTACACGCGCCCAGGCGTCAAAAGCGGATTGTCCGGCTTCGGGGTCAGGTCGATTTTTTAGCACTTCCAGATAATGGCGATATCCTTGTCCACCACCACGGTGATTTTTGTCGATGCCATTGATAATCAAATTTCTGAATAATGGATTCTGTGTATCTGTCAGCGCAAGAAGTGCGAGGTTTTGATGATTTCGTTCCCAAATTTGACTCGCCACCACGCTGTCGCCGTCATTAACCGCCCGAGCAAGATCGCCAATTCCGGCAGAAAATCGATAGCTATGACGTAACATGACAACCGATTGATCAAGCGCAGTTCCATTTTGATCAATTAACGCCACGTCAATTTTTTCACCCGTCGTTTCTCGTAACCAATTAAAAGTCGCTGTGGTGTAATGGCCATGATTTGCGTTTAAGCAAAGTTCGCCTAGCACCCCGCCGGCCTCCACCGATGCCAGTTGATCTTTGTCACCCAGTAAAATAATGCGTGCTGATGCGGGCAACGCATTGAATAACGCAGCCATCATTTCTAAATCGACCATGGATGCTTCATCAATTATGAGCACGTCAAGTGCTAATGGATTGCCCGCATGATGACGAAAATGCCTGCTATCCACCTGGCTGCCAAGTAATCCATGAATGGTGGTTACCCTCGTGGGCACGGAAGCACGCACAAGATCCGCTGGCATGCCGCAGATAAATTCCGGATCGCTAATGGTTTCGGTAATTGATTTATTCAAGCGTGCGGCAGCCTTTCCAGTTGGCGCTGCCAAACGGATACGCAGAGGATGCGTTTCACTCCGTGATTTATCGAAAAGTGCCAAGGCTTGCAACAGAATTAGGAGGCTAACTACCGTTGTTGTTTTGCCAGTACCCGGACCGCCGGTAATAACACTGAAGATATTACACACCGCGAGTGCGCAGGCAATTTTTTGCCAATTCGGCGTCACCAGGGAAGATGGAAAAAGAATATCGAGGATTTCACGTAATTTTGGAATAGCCAGAGATTGCTGAAGAGTTTGTGACATTTTGAAACGTTGCTCAAGATTAGCGCGTATTTCTTGTTCATATCGCCAATAGCGTCGCGGATATAAGCGTGACCCTATTCGTACTAGCGGTGTGTTGCCAGGCCCGGCTCCAATTAACTCAGGATAATCTAGCGCCTGTTTCCATTGATCCAGAGTTAATCCTGCAAGTATTTCTTGCGGCAAAGTTGGTGCTTCTTTTTCTTCCTGGGTGAATATATCTCCAGGAGGGATCGACAATACGGAAGCTGGATTAGCCAAGGTGGCCGCCAAATCGAGACAAACATGGCCGCGACCAAGTTGATGACTAGTAAGTGCGGCAGCGAGGATCAGTAAAGGATGCGCATCTGGTGCTTCACGCCAAAGAAAATTAGCGAATGTCGTATCCACCTGGCGCAACCAACCATATTCCTCCCAGTGAACGAGTAGGCTTTTCATCGGTTATGTTTCAATTTTGACTGCCGCCATCCGTTCAATATATCGAATCTCATCACGTAGACGCGCGGCCTCTTCAAATTCCAGATTTTTGGCATGACGGTACATTTCTTTTTCAAGTTTTTTGATACGCAGTATCAGCTTGGCGGGAGATAAATCTGCGTATTCAGCTTTTTCGTTTGCTAATGGCGATTGGTTGAGCGGAGATTTGTTTACAGAGATTGGAATATCAATTTCGTCTAAAATTGCGTTAATTCTTTTTTCTATCCCCCGAGGGGTGATGCTGTGGATTTCGTTATAAATCTGTTGCTGGCGACGACGGGACTCGGTTTTTTCTATGGCCCGGCGCATCGAATCGGTCACCTTGTCAGCGTATAGAATAACTCGTCCGTGGATATTGCGTGCAGCTCGTCCGATAGTTTGAATAAGGGAACGCTCGGAGCGGAGAAACCCTTCTTTATCGGCATCTAAAATTGCCACGAGAGCCACTTCGGGAATGTCTAGCCCTTCCCGCAGCAAGTTGATCCCGACCAACACGTCGAAAGCGCCAAGCCGCAGATCACGAATGATTTCCATCCGTTCGACGGTATCGATGTCGGAGTGGAGATAGCGCACTCGCACGCCGTGCTCTCCTAGATATTCGCTAAGGTCCTCGGCCATGCGTTTGGTGAGTGTAGTGACAAGTATCCGAAAACCAATTTTTGTGATATGCCTAACCTCGGAGAGTAGATCATCGACCTGTGAGCGCACAGGACGTACCTCCACCGCCGGGTCCACCAATCCCGTAGGGCGCACCACTTGTTCCACCACCAAGCTGGAACGGCCAAGCTCGTAGGGTCCAGGGGTCGCAGAAACGTATACGGTGGGGGGCGCAAAACGTTCAAATTCCTCAAAACGTAGTGGTCGATTATCAAGCGCCGAGGGTAGACGAAAGCCATATTCCACCAGGTTTTCTTTGCGGGCGCGGTCGCCACGGTACATCGCCCCGAGTTGAGGTACGGTAACATGTGATTCATCGATGAAAAGTAGTGCATCGACGGGCAGATACTCGAACAGGGTTGGTGGTGGTTCGCCGGCGGTGCGGCCAGACAGGTGACGTGAATAGTTTTCGATGCCTGAGCAATAACCCAGTTCGATCATCATCTCCAGGTCAAAAAGCGTGCGTTGTTCAAGTCGTTGAGCTTCAACTAGTTTATTGGCAGCATACAGTTGGGCCAAGTGTACGCGTAGCTCATCTTTAATCTGTTCCACCGCTGTGAGCACAACCTCGCGCGGGGTAGCATAGTGAGTCTTGGGGTGAATCGTGACGCGAGCCACTCTGCGTAAGGACTCACCAGTGAACGGATCGAAAAAGCCAATCGCTTCGATTTCTTCATCGAAAAGTTCGATTCGGACTGCATCCTTCTCTGAATCAGCAGGAAAAATGTCGAGCACGTCGCCATGGACGCGAAAGGTACCACGGCATAATTCAAAATCGTTGCGAGTGTACTGAAGCTCTGCCAAGCGACGCAAAATGGCTCGAATCTCCACGCGGTCGCCACACTCCAGATGAAGAATCATGCGTAAATAAGAGTTAGGGTCACCTAGTCCATAAATAGACGATACCGAGGCCACGATTAAGGTATCGCGTCGTTCCAGAAGCGATTTAGTAGCAGATAGACGCAATTGTTCGATGTGGTCATTAATGGATGCGTCTTTCGCGATATATGTATCGCTGGCGGGGACATAGGCTTCGGGTTGGTAATAGTCGTAATACGAGACAAAATATTCGACCGCGTTACCCGGAAAGAATTCCTTAAACTCTCCATAGAGCTGCGCCGCTAGGGTTTTATTGGGAGCGAGAACCAGAGTAGGACGTTGGAGAGCCGCGATGACGCTCGCCATGGTATAGGTCTTGCCCGAGCCGGTCACCCCAAGGAGCGTGATAGCCGTCATGGCATCGTCGCGCAGTCCCGCGACCAACGCACGAATGGCCTCTGGCTGATCTCCGGCAGGAGAATAATGACTATGAAGTGCGAAGGGGCGAGTCATTGAAATATGCGAATTAATCTATTCTGTCTTGAATACTCACTCAACAAAATTACAAAAATTTTTTCCGTCGGGAAGCTTTTTATAAAAGCTACCATTCAATTGCGTATTTTCAATTAAATAATTGCGTAAATTTAAAAAAAGCTTTTTATCTGGAATACATTCTTGGGCTGCGGTCCAAAAACTATCCAGATCTCCCTGGAAGGTTAAACCTTCCATGTCATAAATGGCAGTTCCACAAACTTTCATCGGCACACCATGATGTAAGGCGGAAAAACCAACCGTGCTATTAATGAGCACTACTCCTCGGGTATATTGTAAAATAGTAGGGAGATGTTGATCATGAATGTAAATTACTCGTTCTGATATTGCTAATAATTGAATTTGTTCGCGGATAAAAGCTCCATAGTCATTGTATCCTCTATCCATTGGGTGGTGCTTGATGACCAAATATGTTTTTTTCGGTGCATGTCGGGCAAAAGATATTAGAACCTGCAAGATAAAATTCTGTACGGAACTAAAAGTTGAATGCACTCCAATTTGAACATCATTATGCACTTGTAAGGGAACAAAAAAATATTGCCCCGCCAGGGTAGTGGTTAAAAGAC
Source organism: Gammaproteobacteria bacterium (assembly GCA_963575715.1). Classification (NCBI taxonomy): domain Bacteria; kingdom Pseudomonadati; phylum Pseudomonadota; class Gammaproteobacteria; species Gammaproteobacteria bacterium. The sequence goes on from CAUYTW010000312.1 coordinate 11,982, forward strand.
GTAATGTTCCACGTTCCTTCAGCGCGAAGTAGCCCTTGCGCCAGAATGATTTAATCCAAGGAATTATTTCCAATACCGTTAATGGCCGGTGGTGCTGATAACGTCTAAAAAAACCTTGAAGCAGGGTGCTCGCTGCATAATACAATATACTCCATAACGCCACCTGCCAAAATGTATTGCCAACTGGCTGCTCGATTTTATTTTTCTTGGTAACAAGACCGCGATAAAAATCGGGCATGCGCGGAATTTGTGAATATCCATTCACTCCATATTGTTCAAAAGTAATAAAATTTGGACGAATATATCCCTCTTCGAATACTCCAATCCTAATACCACGTTGGTAGGCTATTGCACAAGCTATACGATGCAGCGGTCGACAGTCGCCAAATAAAATTATTATGTCGATTTTTTTACTGTCCAGCAGTTTTTCAAGAAATAGAGGCCATGCCTGGATATTATCACGAAAAGCAATTGAATTTCTAAGAAAAAATAAATAATCACCACCATTGAAATTAACCTTAGATACTTCTGCTCCCGCTTTACGTAGATCGTGACTCAGCCAATTAAAAAATGGACCAAGAGGTCCTTGTAGCAATAAAATTTTTTTGTTAGCAAATTGATTTTTCCCACCTGTAATCATCCAGCATGTGCGGCGCGAAAGCCCCTGGCTTCAGCCATGGGGAGGAAGCGCCGTCCTCCTGTTAGTTGACTTTGGAATTAAAAGTTGCCGGTCTTTCCCGGATATCAGCCCTGACTGCGTTGCAACGTAGTCCAATTTCTTGAACTTAGGCTGGTAAATCAAGCTTGCTTTGATTAGAGCTACCTGGCTTTAGCCGTGGGTTCATGACAACAATTTTTATAGCGGCCAAGCGAGAATGACTTGGATCAAGATAATCAAGAAAATCATGTAAATCAAGGTTTTTTCTGATACATCATCTTGTCCCCCGAGATACCACTGGCTTTAGCCATGGTGAAGAAAGGGGGGGGACGATTTTAGCGGGAAAAACCGTCAATCAAAAAAGCTGGTCTTTCCTGGCTGTCAGCCCTTACAGGCCTAGTTATTCCATATTCATGGAAATTTTAGAATTTTTCATGCAGGGAACTTGATGGATGCGTGGTGGAGTATCTAGGCGTAGCGCGGTAAGTCGTCCGCCCCATACACAGCCACTATCCAGGGCATGAACACCGGCTTGATGGTGGTAGCCCAGGGTAGACCAATGGCCAAAGAGGATAGTTTCCCCGGCGCTATGGCGATTGGGAATTAGAAACCAAGGAACATAGGGCGGAGGCTGGGTACCCGGCGGACCCTTGTGATTTAGGTCGATGCCCCCGTCAGCGCTACAAAAACGCAGACGGGTAAAACAATTAGCGATAAAACGGAGACGTTCCCAGCCTGACAGGTCTTCAGACCAACGAGTTGGATGGTTACCATACATGTGGTGGAAAAATTCCTGCCGATTTGTTCCTCGAAGGATCTCTTGCAGCTCCGAGGCATGAGCTTGAGCTTGATGGAGATCCCAGTGTGGATGCAATCCAGCGTGGACCATGGTGACGCGTAACTGTGGGTCATGGTGTAACAACGGACAGTGGCAGAGCCATTCCAATAATTCATCGCGATCCGGCGCGCGCAGGACATCATCGAAAGTATCCTTGCGACGATAATGAGCTTGATGGTGGGCTACGGCTAATAGATGTAGATCATGGTTGCCCAGCACCACCACTGCAGCCTCTCCAAGATTGCGCACCATTCGCAGCACCGCCACCGATGCCGGGCCGCGATTCACTAAATCGCCCACGAACCATAAGCGGTCGTAGCGCGAATCAAAGGCAATGGAATCAAAAAGCCGTTGTAATGGTTCATAGCAGCCTTGAATATCTCCTATGACGTAAATAGCCACTTTTTAGGTCTCCTGATCCAGCGTCGTAATCACCCAATGCCCGCGAGAAGCCCCCGACTTTAGCCGTGGGGTTCTTGACAGAAAAAGTTAATTTATTTTCCATGTTTATGGATCGCAGTATTTTAGAAAAAATCTATACCGCGATCCACTAAGAATTCAGAAATGAAACCAATCAGGACAAAAATCAAACCGTTGGAATAATGACTGCTTAAATGATCCAGGAAACTTCAGAATTAATCCTATGAATCTGGGTGCCGCCAGTCAAGTGTTGACAGCTTTATTCCCAATTATGGATACGATACTATTCAACTTTGCTTGATGTTCAAATTTTTGGTGTCGATCTCAGGCTTATCTACCTTGCTGAGGAACGTTGGCCTCCGGAAACAAATATCCAGTGGCGCATGATCGATTTTATCGATCAATTGTCCTTTCAACGAAGGGAGGACGCGATCCAGGATAACTATGTTTCATGTTTCATAATATTATGGGGGAGAATATGTTTAATAAAATTCGTAAGATCAAGATATCCTCACGACTACTGTTTGTAGGTGGAGTAATATTAATATTGTTTGCCATCACTATCACGATTGGGATTATCACTACTAATTATGCTAACCAAAAATTCTTTTTTATGTTTGAAGATCGTTATAAAAAAGTAGAAATTATTAATAATATTGACGATCACGCCAGCAAGGTCGCTGAACAATTCATGGAAATATTTTTAATCAGGGAACCGTCGCGGGTTGATGCAATTTTGAATGATATGCACACGGAGCGTAATATGATTCTTGAAGAATTAACCGAGCTTGGGGAAATTACTCGTACCGAGCGTGGCCTTAAATTACTTGCCAATGTACGTAATTCATACGCTAAATGTCCATCTCTTGAAACCAGTTTCATGCAGGCAATCAAAGAAAATCGCCTTGACAAGGAAAATGAAAATCAACTGCTGTTTAATAATATCAAACAACATCATTTGCAGTGTGAAATGGACTTGAAACGACTCCTCGAATTTCAGAGGACCAGGGTGAAAGAAATAATTCTTGAAATTGAGTACACGCAACATAAAAACGTAATAATCATAGGTATATTGAGTTTTTTGGTATCCATGATTATTATTGCCATGATTTCATGGATAATATTCACCATCAAACGACCGGTTCGAGACATTTCCATATTTGTTGAACGGATCACTCAAGGAGAAATTCCAGATCCATTGATGGAATCGTGGGATGGTGAGTTCGACGATATCCGAAAAAATATTAACGCCATGTGTGAAGCAATTCGCGCCTTATACATGATTGATAAATATGCGAAAGATAGTCTTTTTCCAGAAAAGACCAAGCACTAGTGTAAAAATTTCGCGCCCTGAGATATGGGAAATAAGAGGAGCGCGAATTGACCATGATTAATAGTACGAATCTTCCACCACTGCTTTTCGTAATGACGCTCACGTTGTGGGGCATGAGCGCGAATGTATTCTGGCTTGGCGCGTTGCTTGGCGTGCTGCTGGAAGCCATGCGATTCGCACAACTTCAACGTGAATTCGACAATGCAGATTTCAATCGTGTCTCCGACCTTGCCACGGTACTCTTCGGATGCTCAACGATTTATTTTGTCGTGACCGACGGCATGGCACAAGGATTATTACGTGCGGTCGCATGGCTACCCGTGACCACGCTACCGCTAATTCTCGTTCAAATTATTTCGGCAACGGGCCGCCTGTGTTTACGTAATCTATTTTATTCGTTACGCCGAAGTACACAGTCAATGGCCGATCAACCAATTGACCTCGGCTATCCGTATTTCGCGGTCGCCCTGATTTCGGCAAGCATCGCAACGACCAACCACATTATTTTTCTTCCTGGCACCATGGCGCTCATCGCCTACGCATTGTTCGTTACCCGTGCGCCTCATCGTCCAATCTGGATCTGGGGAATTCTGGTGGCGATTGCACTAGGGACGGGTGTTGGGTTAGCGTTCGGACTACATCAACTCCAGACTGTACTTGAGGAATTTTTCATCAACTGGCTATCGGCGTCGGAACAGAACCCGTACCGCGCACAAACGCGAATTGGCGATGTTGGCCGAATTAAACTCTCCGATACTATCGCTTGGCGGGTAAAAACCGAGCGACCACTGATTAAACCTTTGCTGCTTGTCGATGGGGAATATACTTTTTTCATGGCGGGTGCCTGGTACACCCTGAATCATGATGATGTCTTTCGATCAATACCAGCCAGTGGTAATGAGCGAAAATTTATTATCGGACCGGAATTTAATCGACTCGCTGAAATGCAATTGAGTGGTTATACCCATCATGGTCAGGCGCTTCTACCAATTCCTTCTGGGGCTTATTCGATCACTGGCCTTTTTCCAGGCACGCTGTCGATGAATCCGTTGGGCGCGGTGAAAATCGCAGAGGCCGCGCCGATGATTACCGTGCGCGTAGCGCATGCGCCGGAAATAATTTTGCAGCCACCACCAACCGCCGCTGATATCGGCATTCCCAAATCGATAGAATCCCTTTTTACTCGGATAAAAAATCAAATACACCCGCGTTCATCAGCGGTTTCCGATATTGTCGCAGCCGTGAATCGTTTTTTCGCCGATGGATTTCGTTACAGTCTTTATTTGGGAGATCGCAAGGGTGGCAAGGGATTGGAAAACTTTCTCACTGAATCTCGTGCAGGTCATTGTGAATATTTCGCCACCGCAACGACATTGTTGCTAAAAAGTTTCGGTGTGCCAGCGCGTTATGTTACTGGATATTCCATTCAGGAATTGGCCGCCGCTGAAGGTCAATATATCGCGCGTTATCGCCATGCTCACGCCTGGACACGGACGTATGTTGATGGCGCATGGCAAGACCTGGACACAACTCCCGCTATTTGGCTGGAGGGCGAAGCCGAGCAGCGCAACCCCCTAGAACCGATTATTGATTGGTTCTCGTGGCGTTGGTACTACTATACTGAATGGCGTGCCCAGAATAGGGATAATTTTGACAATTGGTTGCTTGGTGGGGCATTCCTAGTTTGTGTCTGGCTTTATTGGCGTTTATTTCATCGCCCAAAAATACGCAATCGGGACTCGAAACACGCAACGGCGCAACCAGCAAAAATTTCTGCATATTCCCGGATGGAGGCAGAGCTGGCGCAACGCGGTTACCCACGCTCACCTGGCGAAACTCCGCTTCATTGGTTGGCGCGCCTGAAAAATGAAGAATGTCCTTACCTTGGTACGCGCGCTGAAGAGATCACGCGAGCGCACTATGTATTTAAGTATCATCCCAGTGCGGATAAGACAGGATTACAATCGCGCCTGTGGGAACTTGTCGAGCTTTGGCGTTACGAGATCATTAAAAAAGACGAATATCATACTAATCGAGGAGACATTCAATGACTTATTGCCTTGCCATCAATGTTGATGCGGGTCTTGTCTTTTGTTCCGATTCACGTACCAACGCCGGAATAGACAACATAGGCTGTTATTCAAAAATGCACTCTTTTATTTGGGAACGGGACAGAATTTTTATTTTACTTTCGGCAGGTAATCTTGCCACCACGCAATCTGTGGTGAGAAAAATGAATAGCGATATAAAACAGGGATTGGTACCGAATCTGTTGAGCGTAGCGAATATGCTGGAGGCCAGCGATTACGTGGGGATGGTCAGTACCGCAATACAGCGTAGTCAAGCCCTCCGTGATATTTCTAATACCAACTTCGAGGCATCTTTCATCTTTGGTGGACAAATTGGAATTGCACCTCCTGAAACTTTATTCATTTATCCTCAGGGAAATTATATCCATGAATCCGATGATCATCCTTTTCTTCAGATCGGTGAAATTAAATACGGAAAACCCATTCTGGATCGAGTTGTTAAACGGGATATCACGCTGGAACGCGCCGCACGAGTGGCGTTGGTTTCGATGAATTCAACCATGCGGAGTAATGTCACCGTTGGTCCGCCCATTGAATTATTAATCTATCATGCTAATACTCTGATGCATCCAAGAAAATTGATCATGACCGAGGATGATCCCTTCGCCAGAGAAATTTCCGATGCGTGGAATATTGGTCTATTGCAAGCTTTGGCGATGCTGCCTCGCTTTGAATGGGAAAAATAGAAAATTTTCGTAACTGACCAGCTATCCCCCTTTGTGATTAAGTAGAGCGGAGTTTAGCCAGGAAGGTTTCTGAAGACTGAGTTAAAGTGTCAATGACATTCCAACCCTGTTTAGTGACAATAGCGTCATATTGTCGCATGAAGTGGTTAACCAGGCGTTGGTGTAACGGTTCCGCTTCGCTTCGCGCAGAATAATTTAAATTTTCAACTGCGTAACTCCTAAAATACATCAACTATAACACTTCTGGTTAAGGTTTATTCAATGACTGCTCAAGCAACTGAAAAGCTCTATTACGAAGGGCTAAAGGTCGGAATGTGCAGTGAACCCCTGGAATTATATTTTCTATTTTCAGGGGAGAGCCCAAAATTTGACTCACATTGCTCAGGACTCTGGCGTGGCTATGTAGGCACATGGAAAATTAAAGACGGGCGACTGTATTTAATCGAGTTACAGGGATGGCTTGAGGATGGAAATAATGTGACGCTAGCAACTCTCTTTCCAGATTTCCCAGATCGTGTTTTCGCTCACTGGTATTCAGGAACAATTCGAATACCCCAGGGGAAGATACTCAATTACGTTCATATGGGTTACGAAAGCACCTACGAGAAAGATATTTTGCTAAAAATCGAGAAGGGAGTAGTTACGGATACAACTGTACGCTACAACGGCACATCCAATGAGCCTGATGCAGCGGAAAGCTATGGCATTAGTACGATGGCTCGAAGCAAATAAAAACAGGAGTGTATCTTGATATACCTGATTTTATATCTTGCTGTTGGTGTAGTCTTGGCTGTCAAATATATCTCCAATCTATTATCTCAATCGCCAGAATTAAAGTTTAAAGCTGATCGCAGGAGTCGTATGCGTCCAGAGTCTGACAAACTCAGCGATAAGATTTTCACTTATTTTATTTCACCACTCCTGGTAGCAATTCTCATTTTGATAGCGTGGCCAACCGTCATTTATTACAAAGTGAAAAAGATGCTTTTAAAGATGCTTTTGGAGTATGCTTATCAACAATATAAGCCAAAAGCGTTCTTTGTTTCAAGAAATGATCTGTTACAACAAATTAGCGTTGAAGAAATTGAGCTTCAAGAGCGTGTGAGTGATCCTTTGAATGCTGTGCCAGATTTGCCCTTCGGTCATTTGAACAAGGCTTGGAACAGATTTCTTAAAAAACGCAGGAAAGGTGATGAGATATGGACATTCTCAGCCAATAGGACGTCTGAACGGGGATGGAAGGAGTTGCGTGCCGGCTATGTTCTAGTCCGGCCTAAATCTGTGGGACCTTATTTTCTGATGACTCGGAAAAATATCGAGCTAACAGAAGACGATCAATGATATTTTTTGTTCTTCAGAAATAGGTCCTTTCGCAGAATTTAGAACGAACTGTCTTCCATAGTCATTGCATCGATAAATTTGTTTATCGAGTGCATTAAAACCAATTTTACAATGTTTTCTGATTGGCAATTCGGACAATTCATCCAGCATTTCCGGCGCGGAAACCCCTGGATTGAGCCATGGGGAGGAAGTGCCGTCCTCCTGTTAGTTGACTTTGATTTTGAAGTAGAAGTTGCCGGTCTTTCCC
>CAUYTW010000313.1 GCA_963575715.1 Gammaproteobacteria bacterium
ATGCGGATAAAAACGCGGCGATCAATATCGCTGCAAGGACTAATGTCAATTAGTCCTATCGTGGCGCACGATGACGACAAGGGACCGTCCGAGCACAGCCGCAAGCACCGTCCTTTTGGGCGGGGTAATTGACGTCCCACCATTGCTCAACGCGGGAAATCGAAACCGTAGCTTTTTCAGGAATGGCGTATGACCGCCATTTTTATCCTTATTTTGGGTTGAGCATTTCTTTGATTGTTTAAGGAGTTCCTAAATGGCTTTATTTATTACTGATGAATGTATCAACTGCGATGTTTGTGAGCCTGAGTGCCCTAATGGCGCGATCTCGCAAGGTGATGAGACCTATCAGATCGATCCCAATCTTTGCACCGAGTGCGTGGGTCATTTTGATCAGTCGCAGTGTGTCGAAGTCTGCCCGGTGGATTGCATCACCAAAGACCCTAATCACCCGGAGACGCAAAAGGAACTCATGAATAAATACGAGCGTATTTCCGCAGCGGAATAAGTTGTTTTTATTTGTAATGTTAAGATTTAATTATTCTTCAATAAGTTAAGGTATGTAATTATACCTTAATCCACGATAATTCCACGATTTTATTTGTAGGAATGTTAATTGCGGTTATTCGCTCATTACTTGTGGGACGACCTGGTTGGGTCGTCCCACCATTTTAGACATCGATATTTTAACGGTGTGTTGACATCGAAGGACTCCAAGGATGGAGGACGACCCCGCAGCCCGGTTGCGTAGTGAAACGGAGCAGAGGGAGCCACGGCAGTGTGATCGGTGGTTTCGCCGTTGAATTCGCGATAGTCTGAGGTCATGGCTAGGGTAGGGGTTGTGTTAAGAAGACCCGGAAGATCACGTAAAACCCGCCGGGCGGTTGTCAACGTAAAGTTGCTACGGGCGGTAGGCCCGGACGTTATGCGCGTGGAGCGGTACAAGCCACCGAGGCTCGATTTAGCACAAGCTAGTCGATGACCGAGGACCGCTGTGAATCGCGAATTCTCTGGACTGATGAACCGAGGATGGACCGAGGTAAAATCAGTCACGGCGAAACTCCAACTGGCCTGTACATTACCCAATTTTGCAATCAGCGCACCGGTGCGATGTCTTCAGCAGCAGCGAGGAAAAATTATCGTGAGTGGTGAGGTTGTTTTAGTATCCTCGGTCCTTGGCCCGTTGGGTGCTTTAGGCGCGTTGGCGGGAATAGCTGCAGCGACGGTAGCAGCCAACGCGGTGAACACCTTCCTTGAGCGTCGCCGCACCGAGGCAGCGCGTAGCGCCGCAATGGAACAGGAGCATCTTGCCGTTTGGCTTGACTTTCAAGCTGATCAGGCGCAGCGCATGTCCATCGCCCAAGAAAACATGACGGTGTTTCGGAATCAACTTTCGGCTTTGCGTCTAGCTGACCCTGAAACCGCTGTCCAAGCCGATAATAAGATGCCGACGCGAGGATTTCTCGTGGCGGAAGCAGATACCGGTTTGAACATTCTTGGAGAATGGTTTGCATCCCTGCCTGCGGTACTACGTGCTGATGCAGATTTTCCTGCGGCGATCCTGGAAGCTCAATGGCGACGACTTCAAACCCAAGCGACGAGAGGAGTTCCACCGTCGGCAGCCACGGTCGCGGCCTTTCGGACCGCTTTGGAGCAAACCCTCGTCACTCATCTGGAGCGTCTCGATCGGGAGCGTACCCTGCACGCCACGCGCCTGACGCGCGCCAGGGATTTGTTGGAACAAACATTACGCTGTCAACACGCCCTAGTTGCGAGTGGCGATGAAGAAACTTTAATCTCTCAATTGACATCCTTGCATGACGATCTACTTACCCACCTTGCCACCGGGGAGATCATGGCAGGGCGGCTGGAAACCCTAGAGCATCAAGGAGCATTATTAAGTGTCGCAGTTGATACAGTCCTAGAGCGCGCTGCACTGCGTGCCACGCTTCGTGACCGGATAGCGATCCATTTGGGTGAATTAGGTTATACCAGGACGATGAATGAGGAAAATGGTGGACAATGGCGCATCCCTAGCGGAGAACAGGTGCGTTTGAAAATTCAACGCGACCATCGTCTCGCCTTTCAGGTCATCCATGAGCGTCCGTCGGGTATCAGTGGTTCCCTCAATACCATTGAGCAAATCCGACTCCGCACCCAGGAAGCCCGTTGGTGCGCCGATGCCAAGGAATTGCTGCGCCGTCTCATCCGCGACGGTTTCGCCTATTCACTGCAATTTGAACGTGCGCTGCCGTTGGACTCGATACCCGTGGTGGTTATGGAATCTGCCGATGAATTGGCGGACGAGGAAGAAGAATGCGTACGTTATAGTAAATCACTCTACGGCTAAAGCCGGGGGCTTTAATTGAATAAAGCCTGATTTACCAGCCTAAGTTCGAGAAATCGGATTACGTTGCAACGAAGTAAAAGACCCACCTACGAATGCTTCCTCAGTTCGTAGCTCTGAAAGCGACAGGTGCAGACAATCTCTGGGATAAGAGCGAAACGGTTTGTCGCAATACGCTGCGTTGCAACATTGGCGAGGGGAGCTGGGTCGCAAGACTCGTGTCACCAGGCCCGTAAGGGCTGGCAGCCGTGAAAGACCGGCACTTTTTTAATTTCAAAGTCAAAAAACAGGAGGACGGCGCTTCCTCCCCCATATCTAAAGGTAGGGGTTTCCGCGCCGGATTTGGATGAAAAAGCTATTCGCTAATTTATCAATATGCGGAGCATTTTTTTTCGGATTACAGTCAACATTAGCAATCGCTGAAACCAACACTTACAAGTGGATCGACGAAAAAGGCGTTGTCCATTATGGTGACCGGGTTCCGCCAGAATATTCTCAACAGCGCCGCGAGGAGCTCAATAAACACGGAATGACGGTAAGTGTAACTAATGCTCCAAAAACCAGGGAGCAATTAGCCGAGGATGCGCGCAAGGCGCGTATTGAAGCCGAGGAGCGTCGTAAGCAAGAAGAGCAAATGACTCGGGACCGCGTATTATTGACTTCTTATTCCAGCGATAAAGACATGGAAACAGTGTATACAGGAAAGATTGACGCCATTGCAGGAATTATTCGACTTACCGAAACCAATATCAACCTCACACGGCAATCACTAAAAAATGACGAAGCTGAAGTAGCGGAAAATGAGTTAAGTGGTAAAGCGATTTCAGGTGACCTGCGTAAAAGAATTGCTTCAGAGCGGAGCCTGATCGCAAAGAATCAGGCTTATATCGATACCAAGCGTAAAGAACAAGCGGATTTACATGCGCAATTTGAGATTGATCTTAAACGATATCGTGAATTAAAAAAATTACCAGAAACGGAAGAAAATCATCCAGTGAAAGATACGTTCGTAACCGTCAAGGAAAATATAACTGATAAATCATCCACCAAGAACAAAAAATTGGTCACCGTGGAATGCAGTGATACTCCAAGTTGCGTAAAAGCATGGTCCATGGCGAAACTCTATATCCAGGCAAAGGCCAATACTCGTTTACAAGAAACCACCGATATCCGTTTGCTCACCAGCGAGCCAACTCGACCGAATGCTATTGGCCTATCTGTAACCCGAATTCCAAACCAAAAAGGCGAACTCCTGCAAATGGAGGTTCTCTGTCATAATTCACCCGATGGAGAAAAATATTGCCTTACCCCACAGGTGCAAGCAATACGCGACGGATTCAAAAGCTATGTAGAAGGGAATTAATTCATGGGTGACTCAGTGGATCAAAGTCTAATTTTCGATTCTGAACTTATTCGCCGTTATGACCGTTCCGGGCCGCGTTATACTTCATATCCCACAGCGGTACAATTTCACGAAAATTTTGGCGTAGAACGTTATCGAGAAGTAGCACGCTCGACTAATGAAAGCCAGCGCCCTTTATCATTATATTTTCATCTCCCCTTCTGTGACACGGTATGTTTTTATTGTGCTTGCAACAAGGTGGTAACCAAAGATCGCAGTCGAAGTGGACCTTATTTAGAGCGATTGCACCGCGAAATTGCACTCCAGGGAGAATTATTTGACCATGAGCGCACGGTAGATCAACTCCATTGGGGCGGCGGTACACCGACTTTTCTTTCTCATGAGGAAATGCGCGCCTTGATGGCGCAAACCAAACGCTTTTTTACTCTCCGAGAGGAGGGCGGCGAGTATTCGGTAGAAATTGATCCCCGTGAGGCACGGCACGATACTATTTCATTATTACGCGAACTGGGTTTCAACCGCATGAGTCTTGGCGTTCAAGATTTTGACCCACGAGTACAACGCGCGGTGAATCGACTCCAGACCGAAAAAGAAACCAGCATTGTGCTTGAGGCGGCACGCACGGCTGGCTTTGCTTCCATCAGCGCGGATTTAATCTATGGCTTACCCTTGCAGAATGTGGAAAGCTTCGCCAAAACCTTGGAAAAAATTCTGGCCTTGCGTCCAGATCGATTGTCGGTATTCAATTACGCGCATTTACCCGAATTATTCATGCCTCAACGGCGGATAAACGCTGCTGATTTACCAACTCCAGCGGAAAAGCTCGCCATTCTTAGTTATACCATCGAGCGCCTTACTTCCGCTGGTTATATTTATATTGGCATGGACCATTTTGCAATGCCAGAAGATGAGTTGGCTCGCGCCCAGCGTGAGGGAAGTTTGTATCGTAATTTTCAAGGATATTCTACTCACGCCGATGCCGACCTCATCGGGCTTGGTGCTACCTCAATTGGAAAGGTAGGCACGACCTATAGCCAAAATCTCAAAGATCTAGAATCCTATTACGCGCGGCTAGATAGGAATGAACTGGCGATTTTTCGCGGCGTAGAACTCGACGCTGATGATTTGGCCCGCCGTGACGCTATTACCGATTTAATTTGTCATTTTCGATTGGATTACGCAAAAATGGCGCGTAATCACGGAATTCATTGTAGTGATTACTTTGCTGGAGAAATTTCCGAACTCGCGGCAATGGAAGCCGATGGCCTGCTTTCTTTATCTGCCGACGGCATTATTATTCAGCCACGAGGCAAGCTCCTCATTCGCAATATCTGCATGGTCTTTGACCGTTATTTACGTCATCAGGCGCAACGCCGATTTTCTCGGGTAATCTGATGGCAGGCAAATTAATCACTGTTGAAGGTATTGAAGGATGTGGAAAAACTACGATTCTTACTCACCTTCACCAACGATTTACAGCAGCGCAACATCCAGTTTTAGTTACTCGTGAGCCTGGAGGCACTGCGCTAGGCGAGGAAATACGGAGTCTACTCTTGGCTCAACGTCAGGAAGGCATGGCGCTCGATGCCGAGTTATTGCTGGTATTTGCTGCGCGTGCTGCGCATCTTGCGGGAGTAATACGTCCGGCCTTGATGGCCGGCAAATCAGTTTTGTGTGATCGTTTTACCGATGCCACTTATGCTTATCAAGGTGGAGGGCGGGGAATACCTGATGAACGAATTGTAATCCTGGAATCCTGGGTTCAGGATACCTTGCGCCCGGATTACACTTTACTGCTTGATGTTCCCGTTGAAATAGGGCTTGCCAGAATTAAACACCGTGCGACCCTGGATCGATTTGAACAAGAAAAAATTGACTTTCATCAACGAGTAAGGATGACTTATTTGGCTCGGGCTGCTTCATCACCTCAACGCTTTCGAGTAGTAGACGCTTCCCAGCCCCTGTCCGTAGTAACAATGGACGTTGATCGAATTTGTGAGGAATGCTGGCGGAATAATTTTGAAAATTAAACATCAAAAAATCACTGCGCTGTGCGCACCAATCGAATCGCGTATTTCAGGGATCGCGGTTGGTTCGCGTCAAGAGTTCCTGCGTCAAAACTGACGATCCACGAGTTGTAGGAAGTAGTTTTCGCCGGAGAACTGGTCCATAAATATGACGAAGATGCGGCTGGGAAGACAGTCGTGTTAATCGCTGGCCCTGCACATCGGCGATCAACAATCGAAAGCAATTCCTTGATATTTGGTACTCGCCAATCCGTGTATCCGGCGTAACTCGTTTCGTTAACGGTAACTGCTTGCTTTAAGGCATCCTGCCAGGTGAAAGTGAGTTCATCGCCAATGCAGGTTGTGACACTCCAAGTCATTCCCTCTGTGCAACGTTTCCACATTAGGCCCGTCTGAGTATCACTCACTGTACCGTTACCGTTATCGGTAAAACGGCTGGTCGGGGTCGTGCTATAACTTTCGGGAAAGCAGGTTTGGGCGGCGCTTGACGCTGCATAAACCATGGCGAAGAGCGGAATGATACGGCGGTTTTTCATAAGTTTATTTCTCAAATTTGATCAGACGATGTTTCCTTTTTTCTCACCACCAAATGCCCGCGAGAAGCCCACGCCTTTAGGCGTGGGGTTCTTGACCAGCAAATACTAAAATTACTGATCCCTACGTACCAATCGAACCGGTATACCTGCAAGATCAGGCCACGTATCTGCGTACAACACTAAAGGGCCTCCCGCATCAAATTGGACAGCCCACGCTCCATAATTACCAAAGACATCTAAAGCTCTGGGGTAAACAGAGCTTGACCAAAAGGATTCAGCCGGTGTATTTGGGAAAAAGTTTGTATCTATCAGGGGAGCTGTTGTGGCTCCCATGTCAACAATGCTAATCAATTCATCGGGACTCGGCATGCGCCAATCGTTATGGCCACATAGTGTCTGTGTATTCACTTTAAGAATAAATGCGTAGGTATCACAACTATTATCTTGTTGGCAGAAGCCTGTGCCCAAATTTTGTCGGCCCGGATGCCCGGCGTTGGTATTAGGGTCGGGGTTATACCAAGAATAGGTGTTATCTTTGTCGCGTAAGCCACCGTCGTCGGTCTTGACCTCCCAAATCAGGCCGGTGACGTTGTCCTTGACACAACTCCAGCTTGTGGCGGTAGCAGGTAATGAATTGCCATTTTCGTCCAACTTGGTGAAATTAAAGCCAAGGCGACCATTCACGTTGTTGCTCCCAAAATTGGCATCTCGCCCAAAGTCGCCATCCTGCCCAGGGTAGTCAGTAACCGGACAAGGGAAGCCATTTTCGGCATTTGTCGAACAAGTGGTAATGCCGGTATCGTTTATGCGGAGTGTCGTAACTGGCTCTGTTGGCGTGATGCGTACCTCGTTTGACAACGAACTTTCGCCCATCGTGTTCACTGCGGTTATCTTGAAGAAATACTCAGTGTCGTTGATCAGGCCGGTGATGGTCGCGTTGGTTTCGGTTACAGTTTTGACCGGATTTGTGGTGTCTTCCTGACCTTTCACGGTTCCCTGATAAATTTTGTAACTGGTGGCTCCTGTCACCGCTGACCAATTCAACGTGACCTGGCCATTACCCACTACGACGGTGATGGTGGGCGCATCCGGAACCTTGGTAGGTGCCGTTGGTGTGGCGTTCACTTCATTCGAGAGCGCGCTGGCACCACCTTCGTTGACCGCAGTCATCTTGAAGAAATACTGTGTGTCGTTGATTAGGTTGGTGATGGTCGCGCTGGTTCCAGTTGCAGTGATCGGCTTCGTGGTGTCTTCCTGGCCTGTCGCGGCTCCCTGGTAAATCTTGTAGCTGGTAGCACCGGCTACTGCGGACCATTCCAGCGTAACTTGTTTGTCGGCAATGACTGGTGGGTTATTGATCACAGGTACCGCAGGAGGCTGCTCCATCGGAGTGACGCTAATTTCATCCGAGAATGGGCTGGCAGCGTCGCCATTGACCGCAGTCATCTTGAAAAAATACTTGATGCCATTGGTTATATTTTTAGTAATGGTTGCGCTGGTGTCGTTGGTTTCAATCACCGGGGTTGTTATGTCCTCGCCTTCTGTGGTAGTTCCCTGGTAAATCTTGTAACCGGTTGCACCAATCACCGCCGACCACTTCAACCTGATCTGGAGGTTGCCCGCCTGTACAACACTGAAGATGGGTGCCTCTGGAGCAACGGTATAACTTTTGGTGAATTGATTGTTCAACTCATTGGTCTCGAATGTTTCACAAAAGCTATCAATAAAAACCCGCAAAGTTTTTAGCCCCCCAACCCCCGCTGGCGATATGAGTGTGACATTTCGGCTCGCGCCCGCTGCTAAAGAACCCACAACATCGACCCAAGCGTCACCATCTGCGTTGCAGGATTTAGTCGTTATGCCGTCATCGTTGGCCCAAATGTCCAAGTAGCCTGCCCGTCCGCCCACCATGCCTTGATTTTTGACAGTCACGGTAAGCTCAAAATCTTTGTTAGCCGCAGGAATGGAGCTGATGGAGAGCTTGGTAATTATGAAATCGGGTTTCGATGAGCGCGGCGAAGGCGTGGCGGCGACTTCGTTCGAGGGCGGACTGATGCCTCCGACGTTGACCGCTTTTATGTGAAAGAAATAGCGTTCACGATTGGAAAGGCCAGTAATGGTTACATTTGTGCCGGTGACTCCGGTCTTGACGGGAGTCGCAGATTCGCCGCCGGTAGTGGTTCCCTGGTGGATGTTATAACTGGTGGCACCGGTTACCGCCGACCATTTCAGTGTGACTTTGGCATCATCGGGAACGGCGCTGTTAATTCGCGGCGCAGTTGGCGGGAGTGGCGGTATGACGCTAACTTCGTTTGATAATGGGCCAGTGCCTCCGGCGTTGACCGCTGCCATTTTGAAAAAATACTTGGTGCCCCTGATCAGGTTGGTAATTGCCACGCTGGTTCCGGTGACGCCAGTCTTGACGGGAGTCGCGGATTCGCCGCCAGCGGTGGTTCCCTGAAAAATCTTGTAGCTGGTGGCACCGGTTATCGCCGACCATTTCAGCGTGACCCGCGCGTTGCCAGCCACGGCGCTAATCACCGGTACCATTAATGGGGTTGTGAAGACAGCGGCTGCTGTTTTGGCGGTGTTCATTGTCACCACACAGGAGGTGCTGGTCCCAGAGCAAGCACCCGTCCATTTTGTGAATACCGCTGCTCCGGTTGGCGTGGCGGTCAGCGTGACACTGGTACCTGGTAGATAATTCTCGGAGCAATCGGTCCCGCAATTAATCCCCGCCGGACTGCTGGTGACCGTGCCATTACCGGATTTGGTGATAATCAATGAATATTTGATTAAATCAAAGGTGGTCTTCACCGTTTTGGCGGCATTCATGGTGACGACGCAAGGCGCGGTTTCCGTGCAACCGACCGGGTCACCGCTCCAACCCGTGAAGAGAGAACCAGAAGCAGGAGTGGCGGTCAGAGTAACCGTCGTTGAGTGGTTATATGTCTCGGCACAGTCCGACCCGCAATTAATGCCAACAGGGTTGCTGGTCACGGTACCGTTGCCCGTTCCCATTTTTTCAATGAGTAAATTCCAGGGACATGATCCCGTGCGCATTAACCGAACCGCGCTTTCATGGCTCTTGTCGCCCCAATTATCGTCACCATTGATAAAATCAATGGACCAGGCGCTGGCGGAATTATCCGACATCGGGGATTTTGACCAAAAATTGGTTGCGGGCGTAACCGGAAAAAAGAGCTGATTGATGGTTGGACCTGGATACGGGATGGTGTAATCCACTAGCGAGCGTAGCTCATCCAGGGTGGGAAGGTGCCAGTCATTATGGCCTGCGAAGTTTCTGGTCAGCGCGGAAGCCGTGTCCCACTTGTAATTGGTTAGCGTTCCCGTGCAAGTGGTGCCATTCCAAGACTGCTCCTCTGGGCAGCGTTTCCATTCCAGACAGGTGGGAATGTGTTTGACCGTTCCATCCTGGTTATCAAAATAATCGGTGTTAGAACGTGCGTTATTCAGCAATGACGCATTCATTAGACCTGCGCGCACCAGGCGCAGCACGCGGCTAGATTGTCGGTTGCCCCAAGTGTCATCGCCGGAGTCAAAATAAACCGACCACGCGAGGCTTGAATAGCCAGCTACCGGGGAAACAGACCAAAACCAGTCTAATGGAGTATTCGGAAAAGTGGCTGCATCAATTGCCGGTGAATGGCGGGTCATGTCGGTAATGGTGAGCAATTCACGGATGGTGGGCAGCCGCCAGTCATTGTGACCGGCAAGGGTACTTTTTACAGTGATGGCTTGATTATATGTGTACGTAACGGGATTTCCCGAGCAGGCAGCACCCGTCCAGGTTTGACCTACGGCGCATCGCATCCACTCCAGGCCAGTATTTGCATCGGTGATGGTACCATCCAGATTGTCGATGTAACGCGAACTGGCATGAACCATGAAAGTAAAGGTAAAAAAGATGGTCGCTATCAACGATGAGCGATGAAAAAAAGCGAGCGATGGGGAGGTCATGGCGATTAAGACGGTTGTAGATTGATCGGGAAGGGTGAAATTCCGCTGAATCGATGGATTATACCGCCAATCTGGCGACAAGTCTTCACTTTTGACACTCTCACGAATAAATTGGTATTTTCATTGCTGAGTTCCTGCTTCCAGCCTATGCGTGCAGCGTGAATATCCTCCTGGTTCAATGTACCTGGTATGATTCGTCTATAATTAACCAGGAGATACGATATGTCAGCGCATGTAATATGGTTCGATAATTTGGGCATGGCGGATGTCGGGCGAGTTGGAGGTAAAAATGCTTCCTTGGGAGAGATGATTAGTCATCTTTCCGGGGTCGGGGTGAAAGTCCCGGGAGGTTTCGCCACCACCGCCACGGCTTTTCGGGATTTTCTCGCCCAGAATGGTTTGTCGGCGCGTATTGATGCCGCCTTGCGCTCGCTCAATATCGATGACGTGAAATCACTGGCTGAAGTTGGTGCGCGAATTCGTCAATGGGTAGTGGATACGCCCTTTCCGTCTGCGTTTGAAACAGCGATTGCAACGGCTTATGCACGCCTGGAAACTGAGGCCGGTCACCCCGTCGAGGTGGCGGTACGCTCTTCGGCCACCGCCGAGGATCTGCCCGAGGCGTCCTTTGCTGGTCAGCAAGAAACTTTTCTGAATGTGCGGGGCATCGCAGCAGTTAAGCACGCCATTCATCATGTCTTTGCTTCCCTTTATAACGACCGTGCCATTGCCTACCGCGTTCATCATGGCTTCGCCCATGATGCCGTGGCGCTCTCGGCGGGTATTCAGCGGATGGTGCGCAGCGACCTCGGCGCTAGTGGCGTGCTGTTCACGCTGGATACTGAATCAGGTTTCCGCGAAGTGGTGTTTATCACCGCCGCTTACGGCCTAGGCGAAATGGTCGTGCAGGGCGCGGTCAATCCCGATGAGTTTTATGTTCACAAACCAATGCTGACGGCGGGAAAGCGCGCCATCCTGCGGCGCGCGCTTGGTTCCAAGCGCTCCAGGATGATTTACGGCGACGTGGATGGCCCCGCCACCGTGGTGGTTGACGTTTCTAAGCAAGATCGTCGCCGTTTTGCCTTAACCGATTCAGAGGTGGAGGCACTCGCCAAACAGGCGTTACTTATTGAGAAGCATTATGGTCGTCCTATGGATATTGAATGGGGCAAGGATGGCATTGATGGCGAACTGTATATCCTCCAGGCCCGTCCCGAGACCGTGAAAAGCCGTACCCAGCGCATTACCCGTTATCAAATGGAAATCAACGGTCAAGTGTTGGCCCGCGGACGCGCCATTGGTCAGAAGATTGGCGCTGGAGTTGCCCGAGTGCTGCATTCCGTGAGTGAAATGGACAAGATCCGACCTGGCGACGTGTTGGTCACGGACATGACTGATCCGGACTGGGAGCCAATCATGAAACGCGCTGCCGCAATTGTTACCAATCGTGGGGGTCGGACATGCCACGCCGCGATTCTCGCGCGTGAATTGGGTATTCCCGCCGTGGTTGGTTGTTTCGACGCGACCACGACCATCGCCGATGGTATTGAGGTAACCGTGTCCTGCGCCGAGGGCGACACTGGCCATGTCTATGCGGATAAGCTCCCCTTCAAAATTCATGAGCTGACGCTGGAAACCATGCCACCGTTGCCCTTCAAAATCATGATGAACGTTGCTAATCCCGAACGCGCCTTTGATTTTCAATTTCTGCCCAATGCTGGCGTTGGCTTGGCACGCCTGGAATTCATCATCAACCGCAATATTGGTATTCATCCCAAGGCACTGCTGAATTATGACCGTCTGGATCCACAGCTCCGAGCTACCATTGATGAAATGATGGTGGGCTATTCAGATCCGATCACTTTTTATATCGAAAAACTCAGCGAAGGCATTGCTACCATTGCCGCCGCTTTTTATCCCAAGCCGGTCATTGTGCGGATGTCGGATTTCAAGTCGAACGAATACGCTAATCTTATCGGTGGTCAGAATTATGAACCTCGAGAAGAAAATCCGATGATTGGCTTCCGTGGTGCTGCGCGCTATATCGCGCCCAACTTCCGCGATTGTTTCGACCTTGAATGCGCTGCCCTGCGTCAGGTACGCGAGGATCGCGGCCTGACCAATGTCGAAGTGATGATCCCTTTCGTGCGAACCGTGAAGGAAGCCGCGCAAGTGGTCGAACTCCTCGCTGCGAATGGCCTGAAACGGGGCGAAAATGGCTTGCGGTTGATCATGATGTGCGAGGTTCCTTCCAATGCATTACTCGCCAATGATTTCTTGCAATACTTCGACGGTTTTTCGATTGGCTCTAACGATATCACACAGCTTACCTTGGGATTGGATCGTGATTCGGGCTTGATTGCCTCATTGTTTGATGAACGTGATCCGGCAGTGAAGGTGTTATTGTCCCAAGCAATTCAGGCTTGCCGCACGCAAAATAAATACGTGGGTATTTGCGGGCAAGGTCCATCGGATCACCCGGATTTCGCTAGATGGCTCATTGATCAAGGGATTGATAGCGTTTCCTTGAATCCCGACGCAGTGGTTGAGACCTGGATGTTTCTGGCGGAAAAATCAACGCATTCTACTTCCGAGATATGACCACTAATCTCCATACCGACCGCATCCTAATTCTAGATTTCGGCTCGCAGTACACCCAGCTCATTGCCCGTCGAGTACGCGAAGCCGGGGTCTATTGCGAAATCCTTCCTTATGATATTGCCGATGCCGAAGTCCATGCCTTCGCACCGAAGGGTATTATCTTGTCCGGCGGACCAGAATCGGTCACGGCGGAGGATACTCCCCGCGCTCCTGGGGCGGTATTCGAGTTAGGGGTTCCGGTACTTGGCATCTGCTATGGCCTCCAGGCCATGGCGGCGCAGCTCGGCGGCGTGGTTGAATCTTCCACCAAGCGTGAGTATGGCTACGCACAGGTTCGTGCGCGTGGCCACTCTCGATTACTTGCTGGAATTGAGGACCACGCCAGCTCCGAGGGTTATGGACTACTTGATGTCTGGATGAGCCATGGTGATCGGGTGCGCGTCATGCCACCGGGCTTCAAGGTAATCGCCGCAACTGACCACGCGCCGCTGGCGGGCATGGCCGATGAGGAGCGTGGCTGTTATGGTCTGCAATTTCATCCCGAGGTGACTCACACCCGTCAAGGGATACGCATCCTTTCTCGTTTTGTTCATGAAATTTGTGGCTGCGCGGCCCTGTGGACTGCGACCAACATCATTGACGACAGCATCGCACGTATTCAAACTCAGGTAGGAAGCGACGATGTTTTGCTCGGCTTATCAGGTGGGGTCGATTCGGCAGTGGTCGCCGCGCTTCTGCATCGCGCCATTGGTACTCAACTGACTTGCGTGTTCGTGGACAATGGGCTACTGCGTCTTGGCGAAGGCGATCAAGTGATGACGACCTTTGCGCGTCATCTGGGAGTACGGGTCATCCGCATTAATGCCGCCGAGCGTTTTTTTACTGCTTTGGTCGGAGTTAGCGACCCAGAACAAAAACGCAAAGTCATCGGTACCCTCTTTATTGAAATTTTTGAAGAAGAGGCCAATAAACTCAAAGGTATCGGTTGGCTCGCACAAGGCACGATCTATCCCGATGTCATCGAATCCGCCGGTGCGCGCACCGGCAAGGCGCACGTTATTAAGTCTCATCACAATGTCGGGGGACTGCCGAAGCACATGCGGCTCAAGCTCATTGAGCCGTTACGTGAACTATTCAAGGATGAGGTGCGCAAAATTGGCGTCGAGTTGGGCCTGCCTCACGATTTAGTGTATCGCCATCCTTTTCCCGGTCCGGGTTTGGGAGTACGAATCCTCGGCGAGGTGAAATTGGAATACGCCGAAATTCTCCGCGCTGCCGATCATATCTATATTGAAGAGCTGCGCCGGGCGGGCCTTTATGATGAAATCTCTCAAGCATTTGCGGTATTTCTGCCGGTGAAAAGCGTCGGCGTGCTCGGAGATGCCCGTCATTATGATTACGTGGTTGCCCTTCGCGCAGTGCGCACGGTGGATTTCATGACCGCCCGCTGGGTGCATTTACCTTATGAGCTGTTAGAGCGAATTTCCCACCGTGTCATTAACGAAGTTCCACGAATTTCCCGAGTGGTGTACGACATTTCGGGGAAACCCCCCGCTACCATTGAATGGGAATAATGGTGAGCAAAACAAGATAAGGTAGTGTCGATAGTGTGCGGTATTGCTGGATTTATCGGTGATTGGGTGGATTCTTCGACCATCCTCCAGCGGATGACCGCTGCAATTGCTCATCGTGGGCCGGACGCAGAAGGTTTTTATCAGCATGGTCCTGTCCATCTCGGACATCGCCGGCTTGCCGTAATTGACCTCGACAGTGGACGGCAACCACTATTCAATGAAGATGGCCAAATCGTCGTAGTTTTCAATGGCGAAATTTACAATTTTATTGAGCTACGCACAGAATTAATAGCGTGCGGTCATCAATTCGTTACCCATACGGACAGCGAAGTGCTGGTGCATGGTTACGAGGAATATGGCGATACCCTGCTCGAAAAATTACGCGGCATGTTTTCTTTTGCTCTATGGGATGAAAAAAGGCAAAGATTACTGGTGGCACGCGACCATCTGGGCGTAAAACCTCTGCATTACTATTGGGCGCATGGACAATTTATTTTTGCCTCCGAAATTAAGGCAATGCACGAGCATCCCGCAGTTGTACACGAACTTGATCTGAATTCTCTTGGTTTGTTTCTTGAATGCCAATATATTCCAGCACCGCACAGCATTTATTGTGATATTCTTAAACTTCCTGCTGGTCATGCTTTAATCATTGAAAATGGCAAGCTGACGCTTTTTTCCTATTGGCATATTGATTATAGCCACAAGCTAATATTAAACGAGGAAGACGCCGCAGATTTGGTTGAAAAAACCTTGCGTGATTCAATACGTGCAATGCTGGTTGCCGATGTTTCCATTGGTGCCTTTCTTAGCGGCGGTGTAGATTCCAGCTTAATTGCAGCATTGATGGCTCAGGAGGCAAGCGGGCAAATCCGCACGTTTAATCTTGGTTTTTCCGGCGAAGTAGCAGGCAGCGAACACGAATACGCGCATCGCGTAGCTGAACATATTGCCAGCGAGCATCATAGTTTAATTTTAGCGCCTATGGATGTTTTAGCTGCTTTTTCTGGCTGGATTGATATTTTCGATGAACCCTTCGCTGATCAGGCGGCGCTACCTACTCTGTTATTATCGCGTTTCGCGCGTCAGAAAGTAACGGTAGTGCTGACCGGAGAAGGTGCCGATGAAGTATTCGCCGGCTATGGAAATTATTACAAACGCCTGCGTGAGGAACGCTTGTCGGCATTGTTTGGTCACCCCTATTCGCCATTGCCCGCGCTTTTGCGGCATTTACCGGCCATGGCGCGAAAAGATCGCATGTTGAAAGCAATTACCGAACCCGTTGCGCGACGGTATGCCACCATCCCCATGCTGTTTGATACGTTGCTAGGCAAAAATTTATATACGCCAAATTTTCTTGCCGGGCAGAAGGAACGAATTGTGGATTATGGTGAAAGGTTTTATCGGGAGTGTAATTCAAATAATTATCTAGATCATTTGCTGCACATCGATCTACGTTTGTGGTTAGCTGATGATCTTCTGACCAAGGTGGATCGAGCGACAATGGAATGTGCGCTGGAAGCGCGCGTGCCTTATCTGGATCATCATTTCGTGGAATTGTGCGCTCGATTGTCGCCGCACCTGAAATGCCGGGGCAAGACGGGAAAATATCTATTAAAAAAAATAGCCGAGCGCCATCTTCCAGCGAAAATTGTATATCGTGATAAACACGGATTCGTAATGCCCCTTTCCGAATGGTTGGCCAATGAACTTAAACCCACAGTACGGCAATGCCTGCGCGATCTGGCTACTCGCGGCCTATTTCTACCCGAGGCCCTATGCCGCATTGAAGGCGAGCATTACACCGGAAAACGCAACCATGCCGGACGGCTATGGGCATTATTAGTCTTGGAGCAATGGTTTCAGCGTTTCCAACCGGAATTTACCTTAGCCGCATGATGAATCGCTCAGGCGGTTTACAATTTGCTTTTCCGCTCGTCGAAACATCATGATTCAAATACCCAATCGTATTCTTGCCATCCACGTTGCCCGTATTGGCGATACTCTGTTGACTTCGGCTGCCTTACGGGCGATTGCTACGCATTACTCCATGGCTAAAATCGATTTCTTAGGCCATAGTAAACGTATCGCGGTCATGCAACATCTGCCTTATCTACATCGCATTGGAGCGATTAATAAGCGTAATGCCAAATTTCGGGGTCATCTGGTTTCCCTGCTTAATCGTAAACCTTATGACCTAACCTTTGTTTGGGGTGGGCATGATCCGGAATTGATTAAATACGCGCATCGAGTGTCGCGGCGACTCATTATTTCGCAGCAAAAGGAGGAACAAGTACATATTTTGGCGGATCGTGTCATACCTTTTCCCGATGATACGAATACTCTGACCGAGGAAGAAGACAAGCCTCTGGCACAATGGCTACTCGATCTGGTAGAACAAGGTTTGGGAATTACCGCGCAAAACTGCCACGCGGATTACTATGTGACAACGGATGAGCTGAAACACGCCCAAACAATTTTGACGAATCAATTTGGATCAAGACCAATTAAAATTATTGGTTTAGTCATGGAAAGCCATCCAGCGGGTATCCATCGTAATTGGCCTATTGATTACTTTTGCGGTTTACTTGAATCTTTACAGACTGACAATCCCGATTATAGATTTGTTTTGTTGGGCGATCCGCTCGCTCCTGAGAAAATAGCCTCGATTGAAAAGATACTGGGCGAAAGGTTGGTTAATTTAACCGGCAAGTTACCCTTGCGGGACAGCGCAGCGGTGATTGCCAGGCTTGATTTATATTTAGGGGTGGATACCGGTCCCAGCCATATCGCGGCAGCGTTGGGAACGCCCTCAGTGGTAATGTATCACTGCATGCGCAAGGGCGAATTATTAATTGCGCCCAAATTTCCTCAACGTCTGACAATCATTAATCATCCAACCAAACGCAATATTTGTACTTTTGATACGCCCATGGCCGACATCAAGATTAGTACCGTACTTGCTGCCTGCCGAGCGCGTTTAGCCAATGGTTGAAGCCAGACGGTGAATTCAATCTCGGCTTGGCAAGGTAACTGGATCAATAAATAATCAGAGAATAATCGACAATCCCGTGGCCAGAGAGCGTCCAAAATCCAATATAGGAGCGACGATTAGCAAGGAGAAAAGTTGCAGGACAATGATTACCACGAACGGTGAGAGATCAAAGCCCGACATCGGCGGCAGACGCCGCCGTGTTGGATTGAGCAGTGGGTAATTAAGACGATAGAGAAGATGCGTCAGTGGGTTGGATCCGGGGTTGAACCAACTCATCATTGCCTCAATGATGATGGAAAATATGAACACATTTAACGTCAACGCCAATAGTTCCGCGATGGCCCAGACGAGCGTTCCCGTTATCCGATAGGTTTGCCCCATCATCAGGCCAACCAGGGTGATCTCTAAGAACTTCAACGCCACAAGCAGGATCAGCGCCGCCCAGTCGAATCCCCTGTAACCAGGAATGAATCGGCGCAAAGGTAACAGCAGTGGATTACTGATTTTAACCAAGGCGGCGGAGAGGGGATTATAAAAATCGGCCCTGACCAGGCCAAACAAAAATCGTAACAATGTCGCGAAAATATAAAGTCCAAACAAGGTACTGATGAGAAAGATGATTGCATTGGCGAAATAATTACCGTTCATTAAGTGTCCCCGAGAAAACCCGCCCTTTAGGACGATGAAAAAAGGGAGACGGTTTTGCAACCGTCCAAAAATGCCGGTTTTTTCCGACGATCAGCCCTTACGCGGCCAGTGACGCACACCTCAACACAAGACTTGAGTTCACAAGCCTCGCCCTTTAGTGCGTGGTCATTGACTGGTCAATCCTCACCAAGGATAGCGGCGAGTTCTACGGAACGCGCTTGTGCTGCGTCAATTGCCGTGGCGAAGAGTTCCGCAAGTCCACCTGCTTCTAGGACATTAATGGCACGCTCCGTGGTTCCTCCTCGGGAAGTAACCCGTAACCGTAAAATGGAGAGATCTTCCTCACTTTCCAGTGCCATTCTCGCAGCACCCAAAGCGGTTTGTAGGGTGAGCAGACGAGCTAGTGGTTCGGGTAACCCCTGAGCGATCGCCGCCTGTTCCAATGCCTCCATGACCAGAAAAAAATAAGCGGGGCCACTCCCTGAAAGAGCGGTTACGCTATCCATCAGTGATTCTTCCTCAACCCATAAGGTCAAACCCACCGCACGCATCACGGATTCGGCCTGACTGCGCTGCTCGACTCTAACCTCTGGGCGGGCATAAAGAGCGGTGGCACCCGTTTGAACCAGCGCGGGGGTATTCGGCATAGCGCGCACCAGTGCTACACCTCCGCCAAGCCAGCGGTCAAGATCGATACTCCGTACTCCGGCAGCAATCGAGATCACTAGTGGTCGGCGTTCTTGTATCACTGGCGTCAAATTTTGCGCCACGCTTTTTAGAATTTGTGGTTTTACTGCCAAAACCAGAATATCGGCCTGACACGCAGCCTCTTCGTTCGAGGAAGTGGTGCGCACGCCAAAACGCGCTTGTACCGCCTGGCGTTGATCTTCTGCAGGATCGGCCACCCATAGTCGGGTATGGTCGATGCCATCGGCGATAAGACCCCCGATAAGACTACGGGCCATGTTGCCGCCGCCGATAAGGACAATGGTCGGCTGAGTCATATTGGCTATTCCTAAGTTGTTGGAGTTCGCCGCTAATGCGAGGTCGCCCGCCTTCCCAGGCGTGCTCCCACGCATTGCCGCACGGTTCGCGAATCATCGGACGCCCGCATTCCGGTAACGCCATCGCCACCGGCGCTGAGTTGGTGCCGTCCTCCTCGCGCATTACTTCCGGGCCTACCGCCCGTAGCCAACGCTAAAATATTCTGGGCCGCGTTGATATCCCGGTCATGAATGACGTCACAATTCGGACAAGTCCATTCCCGAATCGACAGCGCCATTACATCCATTAAGTGGCCACATTCCGAACAAACCTTAC
>CAUYTW010000314.1 GCA_963575715.1 Gammaproteobacteria bacterium
ATGGTTCATTGTTGTATTTTAACGCAATTGTTTGTCAACTGCGTAACTCCTAAAAAATGTTGAATCTATTTTTTCAACTGCGTAATTTCTACTTAGCTTCCAAATCAATTGCAAATATTTTTGCAAGTGACCGCAGTGAATGTTGCGCGCCTTTGAAGTCAATCCTTTCTATCAATTCTTCAAGACGCTTCACCTCCTGATGCGCTTCCTCGGGCGCATGAGTCAGATAGGGTTTCAATTTTTCAAATGATTTTTGACTTTTATAAACTTTTTGTTTAAGTTGTTGGAACAGTTCGACCATTAGGAACGTAATATTTTTCATGTCTAATGATGATGCTTTCACGCTAGAAATCAATTCCTGGTCGGAAATGATTGGAGCTGCTTCATCTTTGCATTGTTTTATCGTTTCAATAGCTTCCACTACCTCACTCAAGGCACTTTCAAATATTTCAAGCATGTTGAGATGTTTTTCCGGTGAATATTTTATTGCATGTTCCAAATTGGAAGCTGCGTCAAAAAGTCGTATCGCTGAAATATTTCCTGCCAAGCCCTTAATCGTATGCGCGAGTGCTGCTGCGGATTTAGAATCGTCTTTTCTCATTCCCGTCAAAAAAGACCGCATTTGCTGACCCGCCTGGGCGTAATCCCGATGAAAATCCAACAATAGGGAATAGTACAAACGACGATTGCCATTAAGTCGTTCCAAGGCTATATTTACATCTATCCCTGGAATGGATTCAGGCAATTGTAGCTCATTATTTTCCAGATTTTTGTTACGCATGGGCAAAGATAACAAGCCAAGCCCTTTCCGGGGAACAATCCATTCCATCAATACCGTATAAAGGCGTGATTTATTAATTGGCTTGGAGATATGCTCATTCATCCCGAAATGTAGACACTTCTCGCGATCACCGGTCATGGCGTTTGCCGTCATGGCGATGATAGGGAGCTTATTGAATTTTGGATCGTTCCTAATTTGACGCGAAGCCTGATAGCCATCCATTTCCGGCATCTGGATGTCCATGAGTACAATATCATACATTGATTCCATAACTTTGGTGATTGCCTCCAGGCCATTATTGGCTACTTCGACAACAACTCCAATATCTTCCAATATTTCTCTGGCCACTTGCTGGTTGATAGCGTTATCCTCGACCAGAAGAACATTGGCTCCACCAATTCGTTCCATGATTTTTTTGGTGTCAATGATCGTGCTATTTTTATTCACAAAGGATTTGGCAATATTCTTGCCAAAGATATTCATGATAGTGTCAAATAAGAGCGAGCAATTCACCGGCTTGGTGAGATAGGCATTGACGCCCACGACATCACCAAGTGTGTGTAATTTTGTATCCTGCTCGGAATTAATCAGCAAGATCGTTTTTGGAAATAATTCCGGCAAAATGGTTTCTTTGATTTGCCGCAGAGTCTGAATGCCGTCCATAGTAGGCATGAACCAATCCATTAATATTAATCGATAGGGATTTCCCTCAATAATGCTTTGTTTTATCGCATTAACAGCCTCAGGTCCAGATCCAACACCGGTTGCTAAAAAATTGAACATGCCCAACAATGTCCGTATAGAATTTCTGGCGGCATCATTGTCATCGACGACCAATATTTTTATGCGCTCCATATCTTCTGGTGGCATCATATCATCAATGACGGTATCTAATTTGCGTTGAAACACGACGGTAAAATAAAACATACTGCCACGTCTACATTGGGAATCTATCCATATTCTGCCGCCCATCAATTCAACCAATCGCTTACTAATGGAGAGACCTAACCCTGTCCCGCCAAATTTGCGCGTCACGGAGGTATCCGCCTGAGTAAAAGGCTGGAAAAGTTTATTTTTATATTCATCGGTCATGCCGATGCCGGTATCCCGAACCGAAAATTTCAGGGTGACTTGATTGGCGGATTCCTGAATGGTTCTTACTTGTACTTCAATTTCACCTTCTTCGGTGAATTTCAAGGCATTACTAATCAAGTTCATCAAAACCTGCTCAAGACGCAGAGAATCACCAAAAAGTTCGTAGCGGCATTCCTCAGCAGCGCAGAAGATTAATTCAATGCGTTTTTCATTCGTGGGTTCTCGAAATATATTGGTCAGGTGGTCGAAAACTTCTCTTAAAAAAAAATTTGACATCTCCAATTCTAATTTACCCGCCTCAATTTTGGAAAAATCCAGAATATCATTAATAATCCGCAACAGAGATTGAGATGAACTTGCTATCTTACCGAGATAATTGCGCAATTTCGGTGACATTTCCAGATTCATCGCCAGGTCGGCAAGCCCGATGATGGCGTTCATCGGGGTTCGGATCTCGTGGCTCATATTAGAAAGAAACTCACCTTTGAAGCGACTCGCCTGCTCGGCGAATTCTCTTGCCTCCCGCAATGCATTCATCATTCGTTCCGTAGCATCTCGATGCCGTTTCAACGCCAGATGATTCCTAACCCGAGCAATTGCGACCTCGGGACAAAAAGGCTTGGTGATATAGTCAATCGCACCGAGTTGTAATCCCTTGGCCTCGTTCAAGTCGTCATTACGAGCTGTTAGGAAAATGATTGGTATCGCCTGGGTGTCTGGATCGGCTTTCAGTCGCACACATACCTCGTAACCGTCCAGATTGGGCATCTCGACATCGAGAAGGATTAAATCCGGCCTACAGGTTTTTGTTGCCCGTAAAGCGGTTTCGCCATTAATAGCCACAGCAATCTCATAATCGGATGCGAACATTTCAATGAGCATTTTGATATTGCTTGGCGCATCATCGACAATCAAAATTTTTTGTTTTTCAGTGTCGGCCAACAATTTTTTCATCATTGTCTCCGAGATGCCCCCTGCTTTAGCCGGGCCAGGAGGAAAGGAGAAGGTTTTAGCGGAAAAAACCGTCAATCAAAAAAGCCGGTCTTTCCCGGCTGTCAGCCCTTACGGGCCTTATTTATTTTCCCATAGATTGTTGCCAAGAGGTCGAAATCACCAAATGTCCGTCCTTCGTACCGCTACAGTCCAAGTATTTCCAGGCTTGTTTCACACCTTGTGCTAAGATATTTTCCAGGCTTTTGTGTAGAATCTTCAATTTGATGACGGATTTTTGCATCCAATCGGCAAGGAAGTAGATTACCCATCGTTCATACTGGAATTTATGGTGTCATCAAGAATCCCACGAATTTATTCGTGGAAGTGTCAACAACATGTCGGTATCCATCCGACCCATGTCCTGTATTCAAAAAATTAAACCATTAATGGATATACCATACCAACCAATTGAATTGCTTTTAATCGAAGATAGCCCTGGTGACGTTTTGTTAACCCGGGAGGCGTTAGCGGATAGCCGTGTTGCCAACCGTCTTCATGTAGTTGAGGACGGAGAACAAGCGATTGATTTTTTAATGAAACGAGGTTGTTATGCCAATGCCGTGCGCCCTGACCTAATCTTGTTGGACCTTAATCTACCCCGCAAGGATGGCCGCGAAGTGCTTCAAGCCATTAAATCTGATCCAAACCTTACCACTATTCCAGTAGTGATACTCACCACCTCTCGGGCCGAGGAAGATATCCTGCGTACCTACGAACTCCATGCCAACTGTTACATCAGTAAGCCAGTGGATGTCGATCAATTCTTCAAGGTTATTAAATCAATTGAAGATTTTTGGTTGACGGTGGTAAAGCTACCTAATAAATAACGACAGATGAAAGACGAGACCATAGAAGTCCTATTGATTGAGGATGACTTTCGTTTCGCTGAATTGTTGAGCACATGGCTGGAAGAGTTTTCTCAAAAAAAAAATGGAAGCCAGGTCATTTCCATACGTTCACAATATGCAGATAGTTTAGCGAAAGCATTGTCCTGGTTGAAAATCGCTCATTTTGACATCGTATTAACGGATTTGAATCTTCCTGATTCCCGGGGGCTAGTAACTTGTAAAAATT
Organism: Gammaproteobacteria bacterium; assembly: GCA_963575715.1. Classification (NCBI taxonomy): domain Bacteria; kingdom Pseudomonadati; phylum Pseudomonadota; class Gammaproteobacteria; species Gammaproteobacteria bacterium. The sequence continues at coordinate 3,944 of CAUYTW010000314.1, forward strand.
TGCTGGCACATACCAATAACATTCCAGTGATTATTTTATCAGGTCTGGATGATGAGGAATTAGCTGTTCAGGCAATGGGATACGGAGCACAGGATTATCTCCTTAAAAGCCTGCTGGACGAACGAATGCTTCTGCGCTCCGTGCGCTATGCGCTGGAACGACATCACCTAAAAAAAGAATTGGAAAAAATTCGTCAGTCTCAATTACAACAACGTGAACAAAAAATCTTAGATCAAATTAATGATAGGCTTGGCTCACCGAAAACAACTGCCCAAGTTCTGGGATTACGCAACCTCGAACAAAGTCAACCCGAGATATTTTTACGGATGACGCAAAATTTAATCTCGATCTGGGAGCGTATCATAGAAATGCGCACGCATAAGGTGACTCACAATGTCTCTCAGGAATTAAAGGAATTGGCTTGGCAAATGGGTTTGTATAAATGCGGACCTAGGGATGTAGTGGCACTTTATCGTGCCGCTCAGTTCCGATTGGAACATCCCGATAAACCACGACGCAATGACATTATACATGAGGAAGGTCTTTATCTAGCCTTTGAATTGATGGGAAACTTGGTATCTTATTATCGCCCTTATGCCTTAGGAGGATTACCGATATCCTCAATGCGAGACTATCATCACAATGGCATGGATATTACTCACGAGACTAACATATGATTGATCATCAAAAATATTTATTAAAATTATATATTACTGGACATACTGCTCATTCCGAACGTGCCATCAAAAATTTACGTCGTATATGCAATGAGGAGTTAAATGGAAAATATGAAATGCGGGTTACTGATATTTTGGAACAACCACAGTTAGCCGAAGATGAAAAAATTCTTGCCACACCAACCTTGATTAAAGCTTTGCCACCACCACTACGACGTATCATTGGTGATCTATCGGATACTGAAAAAGTTTTAGTGGGTTTGGATCTACTACCCCTTGACGAAAATTTATATTGAACTAAGAGAACAACAATGACCATTGCCGAAAATGAAAAAACTCCAGTGGAAAAATTAGCCACTGGTATGGATGGTTTTGATCTCATATCTCTGGGGGGGTTGCCAAAAGGACGTACTGCCCTTGTATCGGGTACTGCAGGTAGCGCCAAAACCGTTTTTGCCGCTCAATTTTTAGCCGAAGGTATTCGGAAGAATGCAACGCCAGGAGTCTTCGTTACTTTTGAAGAACCCCCGGAGGATATTCGTAAAAATATGATCTCCATGGGGTGGACCATTGCTGAATGGGAAGCGCAGGGACTCTTTTGTTTCGTAGATACTTCACCTCAAGTAGGCATCGATATCATTGAAGCGGGAGATTTTGACCTGGGAGCATTATTGGTACGTATTGAATACGCAGTAAATAAAATTAGTGCTAAACGTATTTCCATTGATTCAGTAGGAGCAATTTTTTCTCGTTTTGCCAATACTGCAATTATCCGTTCTGAATTACATCGCTTGGCGACAGCGCTTAAATCAATGGGTATCACTGCATTAATAACATCCGAACGTGGTCAAGAATATGGAGAAATCGCCCGATTTGGTGTCGAAGAATTCGTAGCGGATAATGTCATTATTTTGCGTAATGTCTTGGAGGATGAAAAACGTCGTCGTACTATTGAAATATTGAAATTTAGAGGCGCAGGTCATCAGAAGGGTGAATATCCATTTACTGTTTTACCTGATCGCGGCGTCGTGGTCATTCCACTTTCTGCTATTGAACTAAAACAACATTCCTCCAAAGCACGAGTTACCTCCGGCAATGTAGAACTAGACAAAATGTGTGGTGGCGGTTTTTTCCGTGATTCTTTAATTTTGGTATCCGGTGCAACAGGTTGTGGAAAAACTTTGATGACCGCTGAATTTATCAATGGCGGAACGAAAAATGGAGAACGCTGTCTGCTGCTGGCTTACGAGGAATCTAGAGAACAATTAATTCGCAATGCTACTGGTTGGGGAATTGATTTTGAGAAAAAGGAACAGCAAGGCTTGTTGCGAGTGGTTTGTGCTTATCCGGAAAGTGCAGGATTGGAAGATCATTTAATTCATATGAAAAGCGAAATAGATCATTTCAAACCTGATCGGCTGGCGGTAGATAGTGTTACTGCCCTGGAAAGAGTAGGATCACGCAACGGTTTTCGAGAATTTATCATTAGTCTCGCTTCTTTCGTTAAGCATCAGGAGATTCCTGGTTTATTCACGGCGACCACAGCTACTCTGATGGGTGGACCTTCCATTACCGAAGCACATTTTTCTTCCATCACCGATACCATTATCTTACTTCGTTATGTGGAGATGCTGGGGGAAATGCGACGTGGCATCACAGTGTTAAAAATGCGTGGTTCTAAACACGAAAAAGATATTCGTGAATTTTCCATTGATGAATATGGTATGCGCATTGGTAAACCATTTCGTAATGTGGTAGGCATTCTGTCGGGAAAACCAGAGTATTTAAGTCGAGAAGAATCCAATCGCCTGATGAATATGTTCCAGGATTAATCAACTTTTTAAATACATTAAACAATAATCAACATGGCTGAGGTTACTGCGCTAACACAACAGAATTTTTTGCGGATTTTGATTGTTGAAGACAATCAAGGCGAACGTGAATTATTGCGTGATTATTTAAATAACTGCGATATTCCATCTTTTACCTCAAAAATATGGGATGCCCCTGATCTAGTCACAGCCTTGAACCTATTAGACAGCCAATCTATCGATGTGGTAATCCTGGATCTTAATCTACCCGATTGTGTTTCCCTGGAGACTTTTTTGCGATTAAGGGATCGTCATCCAGAAGTTGCGGTAGTTGTCATGACTGGTCAAGAAGATGAGGCATTGGGGGTTGAAGCCATTCGACATCAGGCTCAGGACTATTTGCCAAAAGGAAAGTTGGATGAATTTATTCTAGGTCGAACGGTACGTTATGCCTTGGAGCGTCAGCGGCTGCGCAATGAATTGGAATTACTCCGTTTGCAACAACGTCAACGACAGGAAATGTACCAATTAGAGCATTACTCTAATAGTAATCCTGAAAAAGATGGTCGAATTTTTTCCTTATCGTCCAGTTATGGTGCCTTGGTACGTCAATACGTTTTTGCTGCTCGAGAAGGTAATATTCGTCCTTCTTCCATGGTGCAGGCCCTGGCACAGCGTCTAGTATTTATGCGTGCGAGCGCAAGGGATGTAGTACGCCTACACCTTAAGGTACTTAAGGAAACAGGCAATTGGACCACTGCTGCGGAAGAGCGCGCCTTTGGCGTGGACGCGCGTCTGGCTTTAGTAGAATTATTGGGAACGCTGGCCGATTTATATCGGGATCTATCGAATAATAAGCGAGAAGCCCCATGACAGAAGGAATTATTCATCGTTTTCGGCTATACATCGTAAATTCAAGCCCTGCAGGTAGACGAGCCATCATCAATTTTAAAAAATTTTCCGAAAAATTAACAAATAATGAAATCGAACTAGAGGTAGTCGATATTTTAGAAAATCCCGCCATGGCTGAATCCGATCATATTATAGCCGTGCCAGCACTGGTACGATTATCTCCATCTCCAGTCACCAAGATTATTGGTGATTTGAGCAACACATCTGGCCTGAGTGCTTTTTTTGGAATTTAATAGTGGAAAATTGGAGAAAGCCTACATTGAAAATTAAGGCAACCGGACGTGGGAGCTACTAACGCACAAGATTAAATACTTATGGATTTCCACGAGGCTATCTAACTCGACAAAAATGGATTAAAAATTTTCAAACCGGCGATATGGTCAAGGCAATTATCGAGAAAGGAAAGAAAACGGCATTTATCTTGGACGGGTTGCGGTACGCACTACTGGCAATTTTAATATCCAGACCACGCATGGAGTAATACAGGGAATTAGCTACAGGTATTGTAAATTTATCCAAAGAAGCGATGGTTATGGTTATACTTAAACCATTTCCTTATTTTTACTTTAACCATAAAAGGCAGCGTTTCCTCCCTTCGAGATCGAGGGGTTTCCACGCCAAAAATCTATGAATTCAACCATTGAAGTTAGCAAGATTCCAACTGGAATTGAGGGTTTCGAGCATATTACCATGGGTGGACTACCCAAGGGACGGGTTTGTCTAGTTTCTGGCAGTTCAGGATCAGGTAAGACGATTTTAGCGCTGGAGTTTCTTTATCGAGGCATTATCCATTTTAAACGTAAAGGGATTTTCGTGACCATGGAAGAACGGGTAGAGGATATTATCCGTAATGTAAAAAAAATGGGTTGGGATTTGCGACAAATGATCGATGAGAAACAATTAAGATTCGTAGATGCAGCGCCGGAGCCGGTATCTATTGAAGAATCAGGAATTTATGATTTATCCGGACTACTAACACGCATTCAGCACGCAGTTGAAGTTACTGGCGCTGAATTGCTGGTCATGGATTCCGTTGGCTCGCTATTCGATCAATTTAGTTCTGGATCCACGGTGCGACGGGAAATTTTTCGTATTACCTCGGCGCTCAAGGATATGAATATTACCGCAATTCTTACCGCTGAAAGGGAAAGTGAATATGGCCCTATCTCTCGCCACGGAGTAGAAGAATTCGTCTCAGATTCTGTCATTATTCTCCGTAATGTGCTTAAAGATGAAAAATGTCGCCGCACTATCCAAGTATTGAAAATGCGTGGAGATGCTCATTTCAAGGGTGAATATCCTTTCACCATCACTACCCATACGGGTATCAGCATCCTACCTTTATCCGCTAGAGAACTGAAACAGGCGTCATCTACCAATCGGGTCAGTTTTGGTAACAATATACTGGATAATATGTCTGGAGGTGGGCTATTCAGGGATTCGATTTTTCTAGTCAGTGGTCCTACCGGAGGCGGTAAAACTTTACTTGCCACCACTTTTGCAGCGGAAGGATGCAAGCACCGCGAGAAAGTATTGTTATTAGCGTATGAAGAATCTCGTGCGCAATTATTACGCAATGCTCAATCCTGGAGTATGGATTTTCGTAAATGGGAAGATGATGGTCTGCTTAAAGTAGTGTGCCAATATCCTGAGGCCATGGGATTAGAAGATCACTTACTTCTCATTCAGCGCGAGATTGAACAATTTCGTCCTAAACGATTAATCATGGATAGTGTTTCCGCTATGGAACGGGTAGGGCCAGTGCGATTTTTCCGAGAATTCGTCATTGGCTTGACTTCATTTGCCAAGCAGGAGGAAGTTTGCTCATTATTTACCAGTACGACTCCAAAGTTATCTGGAGGAGATTCCATTACCGAGGCTCACATTTCTACCATTACTGACGCCATCCTTTTATTACGCTATGTCGAAATCAACGGTACCTTGCGTCGCGGTATTGCAGTTATCAAGATGCGTGGTTCACAGCACGAAAAGAATATCCGCGAATTTACCATTGACAACAATGGGCTACATATTGGAAAACCATTTTCCAATGTTCAAAATATTATTTTAGGCGTTCCTTCCGTCACTCCGCCATCAGAGCGAGAACAATTAGAAAATATGTTTATGGAAGGATAAATCACCCAAGTTGCCACCTATCGATAGTAACGCAGTTTTCGCCACAACGCCCATAATGAAATGGGGCATAGGTGGCAACTTAGGTTTAAGTAACAGCAAGTGAGAAGAGAAGATAGTTATATAGCGCGGCGTACCGCAACCACTTTTTGGTAGAGACCACCAAAGTAGGTACGTTTTTCCCAGTCAAATTTTTCTGCTTGACTGGCATAACTTTTAATCTCACGTTTCCATAAAATTTTAGCGTAAGGTTCCAACCAGTGAAAAACTAACGCCATAATCCCTTTTAATGGATGAAAAGGATGAGGTCGATGGTAATCGACAAATACTACCTTACCTCCCTGAGGAACTATTTTTAGAAGGTTATCTACGATGCGTGCTTTGTAATCTTCAGGCACCTCATGAAGTAGGAAAAAACAGCATACTCCATCGACTTTTTCCATCAGAGGGGCAGCGGCATCGGCTATTCGTGCCTTTGCTTGAGGGTAAGGAAATAATTTACGCTGGCAATTATCGATTTGGATGGGAGCAACATCAATCACCGTAAGTTGTCCCTCGGCCCCGACGCGCCGCGCGAGTAACTGGGAAAAATCTCCATAGACACAAGCGGATTGCAATATCTTTTGACCAGGAATGAATTCGGCGGCTGCTGCCTCCATTAAGCGTTTGGCATTGCCCCAGAGGATGGCAGAGACGACCAGGGAGCGATCAAGCAATGCCCGTCCACGATGGCTTAAATAAGCCCAATGATAGGTACGTTGCAAATACTCAGGAATCCCCACCGGCGTTGATAGGGACGTATCTTCTAAAATACTGGAATCACCTGACGTGGCAGGTTCAGTAGTACTCGCTAACGCAGAAGAAGAATGATATCCAGACATAAGTGATCCTCAGTAGTTAATTGTTGATGATTTTTCTCTACTAAAAGAAAGGATTTCTTTCTTAAAAATTTTTTATAGCATAACCTTTTTAGTGTCAAGAAATAATTTATAGACAGAAGATATTCCCTCTCTCTGATTTTTTCGATTCATCTAGGAGTTACGTAGTTGAAAATTGAAAATTTCAGTCATTCATGCGCGCAGCGAAGCGGAGTCGCAAAATCCATCTATACTTAGTAGAGATTCTACGTTTTGCGACTACGCGCAGAATGACACGGGCGCTAACGCGCCCTACGCGCAAAATGACAGAAAAAACTCAATCGTGTATAGAGTTACAAATTCAACTACGGTAAGATAACGATCATGTTTCAGATTGTTGATACTATTTCCGATCTGCACAAGATTCTCGCCCTATGGCAAAATCAAACCATTGCTTTTGTGCCAACCATGGGTAACCTCCACGCTGGGCACATGGCGTTGGTTCGACATGCTCGCACCTTAGCTGAACGGGTTGTAGTCAGCATCTTCGTCAATCCTATTCAGTTCGGGCCAGGGGAAGACTACGCTTCCTACCCACGAACTTTAGATCTTGATGCTTTGAAGCTCGCGGCAGAAAAGGTGGACTTACTCTTCACTCCATCTTCCAAGGAAATTTATCCCTCAGAAAAAAAATTAGCGACCACCGTAAACGTGTCCGGATTGAGTGACATCTTGTGCGGAGCAACACGCCCTGGACACTTTAGTGGGGTTGCTACCGTAGTTACTCTCTTGCTTAACCTCATTCAACCACAGGTGGCCATTTTCGGTGAAAAAGATTTTCAACAACTCCTGGTTATTCGACGATTGGTAGCGGATCTTTTTCTGCCAGTAAAAATTGTCGGATATCCGACGGTGCGGGAATCAGATGGACTGGCGATGAGTTCACGTAATGGTTATCTCAACACTCAGGAACGAAAGCAGGCACCGTGTCTTTATCGTGCTTTGCGCAAGATGTGCGACAACTTAGTAACTGAAATGAATGACTATATAAAATTGGAAGATATCTGTTGGAAGGAATTATCCGAGGCCGGTTTTAAACCTGAGTATTGCACGGTGCGTCGCGTTTTGGATTTAGCTGTGCCAAATATTGAAGATCGTCAACTGGTAGTCCTGGCTGCAGCTCGCTTGGGGAAAACACGACTTATCGATAATGTCCAAGTAACGTTATAAGATAATTGGCTTAATGATGATTACATGTTTATTGTTAAACCAAATTATCATCTATGCTCGTGAAGCAGCATTCCATTGTGGGTGTTTTAGCGGAAACTTCGTAACTACGAATAGGTGGCAACTTGGGTTAACTTAAGCATCTTATTAACACTCCCAAGAATAAATTCGTGTGATTCTTGATGACGTTAAAATTCCAGTACGAACGATGTTTGACATCGACCTTGGAAGGCTTAACTGAAATAAAGGCCATATCAAGCAACGTGCGGGTGTCAGCGGCTTTACTACGTTCTGTAGTGTACAGGCTGTAGATACTTTGGCCACCGTGGTGGTTGCATGATCGCCATGGCGGCCATGGCTTTTAAGCACGCTCAAGGTTTTACGCCCAGGACTTCCCCGGGCAACCGCATATCTCAACTTGTTAAAGAGCACCCAAATATTAGCATGAATACAGCGCATCACGAAAAATCAAAAAATTATTTGAAGCGATTCATCTTACTGCTAAACCCAGCCGCTCTCTCGCTATTTTCTGTAAATTATTCTTGCTAGATTGATTAAGGAAAAAGTATAATCATTAGTACCGTTCATCAAAATTCCAGGCAACGGGGTTAGGATTATCCGTAAATTACCTTACGCTTAAATGCCTGACATCCAAAAAAAGCTGGTGTTTTTAGCGGACAGTAATGATTTAGTCTACAAAAAGTGTCTCATTAAATTCATCAATCTAAAACTGATGGGTTTAGTAGAGACTTTATTTAGATATGACAGCGTGGGATTTAGAGAGACTGACATTTTCAATTATAAAATAATTTGAGATGATTACTCTGTTTTTCCCTTATCCGTCCTATCCATCATAGGATAGATGGTTCCAGTATTCCATAGTGGAGAGATCTATGCGCAAAAGGTTACTGATTACTTTTATTGCTTTGGTAAGTATTTTTCCAGTGGCGGGTTATTCACAATCACGGGAACAATCTCCTACGGTTTATGTAAATTCCGAAACTTCTTATCCCTACGCGGTAGGTTTGGGTGCTATTATTGGCATGGTAGGGTCTCAGTTCATTCTATTCGGCTCGGCGGGCTTTCCGTTTATGGAAAGTACCGTTGCGCCAGCAACCTCGATTGCGCCGGAAATTTCCGTGGGCGTCAGTCGGATGTTCGCTGTTACCAGCGCGGTTGTCGGTGCATGGATTGCTAACTGGCTCTATGATCATTAAGTAATAAACACCACTTAGTACGCAGTGAGACACCCTTTCGTACCATTCCGAGGAATAATTATGCGGAAAATGATGATTGTTGTTTTGTTTGCATTGACAACGCTGCCAATTACTTATCCGATCACGGTTCATGCTGCACAAAAAGCTCCCATCGTGGCGCAAGTTGAATCAGAGGAAAATAGCCCTGGTAGCCCTAATCACAGATTGCTGGCCGCTGGCGCAGGAGCAATCATTGGCATTGTGACATTTAATATGTTGACGTATCCATTTGGTTCGGTTCCATTCGTTGCCGCACCACTGGATCCAACACCAATAGATATCGCGTTGGGTAGCCGTGTTTTCGCAACCCTTGTGGCAGGTACGGGGGCTTTAATTGCCCATTATCTTTATGGGCAGGAAGGAGAGCCTCAATAGTAATCAACAGGATATATTCAATATATCACATGTTGTAGTGATTGCTATTTTGATGATTATCATCAACTACCCAATATATAAAATGTTTATCCTTTGAGGAGGAATAAAATGATGCGCGGATTTGCCATCATTTCCCTGATTGCATTGATTGGTCTGACACCGTCCCTAACTTCAGCGGCGCAATCGGCTCAAAAACAGCCAGTGGATTTAATTGAAAGTGCGCAACCGGATCATGTTTATCCATTGGTACTGGCTGCGGGCGCATTGGCAGGAGTAGTGAGTGTCAATTGGTTAACTTATGGAGTAGGGACAATACCATTGCGTGTTGGTATAGAAACAACTGCTCCAGCAGTTTCTCCTGCAGCAGCGGCGGCGAGTCGTATATTTGTTATTACTTCGGGTGTGTTGGGTGCGTGGATTGCAGATTTCCTTTATCAGTAGTTTTTTTATAAGAATTGACAGCCGGGAAAGACCGGCAAACAAAAATTCAAGTTGAGTCCCTGGCTTAAAAAATGAACTGTGCAATTCAGAGCTTGTTCATATTTTATTTTCGCTTTCATGCTTAGGCATGAAGGCGAAGACTCAACTAGACTCTAGTGAAATTGAAAGATTGAGCTATGATAAATGTAAGTGTTAAAGAACGTATCTTGGAATACTTTACCAGTTTCAAGCTCTGATTTAACAGAACGGTTGTGGGACAATAGTCAGTGCTATCAAGTAAAGTATCGATGTTTATCATTTTTGAGGTGACTTTTACAAGTAAAAAGAATTCGGGTAACCGAAAAGTAATAAAAAACTACGCTTTCTCTCAGAAGCCGTAATTTTGATGTCGACATTTCAAATTGTGAATCGTCCCATTGGTCAGGGACACCCGGTTTATCTAGTGGCGGAATTATCTGCTAATCATAACGGTTCACTCGATCGCGCATTGGCGTTGATTCGGGCAGCTAAAGCGTCCGGGGCGGACGCAGTAAAAATACAAACTTATACCGCAGATACACTCACTATTGACAGTGATGGGCATTTATTTACTGTTGGTGGTGGGACTCCATGGGATGGTCGCACCCTACACGCCCTTTATCGAGAAGCCGCTACTCCTTGGGAGTGGTATCCACGTTTAGCAGCCGAAGCAAATGCTCAAGGCTTAGTTCTATTCTCATCACCATTCGATGTCACTGCCGTTGATTTTTTGGAAACACAAGGAGTTCCCGCCTATAAGGTGGCATCGTTTGAATTGGTGGATTTGCCGTTGCTTCGTCGAATCGCAGTTACGAATAAACCGATGATTCTTTCAACGGGCATGGCCACCCTTGGAGAAATCGAAGAAGCGATATCCACCATTCGTGGCGTAGGTGCCAAGGATATTATTTTGCTTAAATGCACTAGTGCTTATCCGGCACCGCCCGCTGAAATGCATTTACGTACAATTCCACATCTTGCTCAAACTTTTCATGTGCCTGTTGGCCTTTCCGATCACACCCTGGGTATTGCGGTACCCGTTGCTGCTGTGGCCTTGGGTGCGTGTTTAATTGAAAAACACTTTACATTATCTCGCGCTGACGGCGGCGTGGACTCTGCTTTTTCCCTGGAGCCAGAGGAATTTCGCGCCATGACCGAAGCGATACGCATTACCGAGCAGGCATTGGGCGAAATGCGATATACCTTGAATCCCGTGGAAGAACAGAGTCGGGTTTTTCGTCGTTCACTGTTCGTGGTGCGGGAATTGCGTGCGGGTGAATCATTTACCCCGGACAATGTGCGCTCCATTCGTCCCGGTTATGGTTTACATACGCGTCATCTGGAACAAGTGCTAGGTCGTCACGCGACGCGGGATATTTCCCCAGGGACTCCAGTAGATTGGTCACTGATTGGAAGTAGCGGACGTGAAACCTAATCCTCGGGTGGTGGGTATCATTCAAGCACGTCTTGGTTCTAGCCGATTACCGCGCAAGGTTTTAGCCGATCTTCAGGGAGAGCCAATGATCGGACGTATCCTAGAGCGCATCTCCCTAGCACGCTGTATCCAAGCCACGGGTATCGCCACGACTACCGAGTCCTCAGACGATGATCTAGTCGAATACTCGCAACGCCTTGGGATAGGTGTCTACCGTGGATCCGTCGATGACCTCGCTGCTCGTCTTTACGGTGCTGCCCATGCCTTTGGAGCCGAAGTAATCGTGCGTATCTGGGGTGATTGTCCCTGTGCTGATCCAGCAGTCATCGACTTAGCTGTAGAACGTCTTCTGGTTGAGGATTTGGATTACATCAGTAATTCCATTACGATTGACGCTACTAATTCCATCGTCCTTACTCGTACTTATCCTTATGGATTAGACCTCGAAGTTTATCAAACCGCTGTATTGGGACGTCTCTGCGCCACTACTATTGATCCGTTTTATCGCGAATTTCCTTTTGAATGGGTGAAAGCACACAGTGCTGAACTGCGCGTGGGTACCATGCCTCTCACTGAAAATTGGTCTCATATCTATCTCACCGTCGATTATCCTGAAGACTTAGCATTGATACGAGAAATTTACCAAGGATTGTATCAACCAGGTATCGCCTTCGGGTGGCGCGAGGTAGTGGATTGGTTAAAGCGGCAACCAGAATTAATCGATAGAGTAACAAATTTAATTCGCAATCCAGAGTATTATCAAAAATTGAATGCCAGAAAATCAGGGAGTCAAGAACCGTTCTTGATTTAAAGTATTGAATCTCAGCTGCGTTGTAACTTTGGTAAGGGAGTGACGCCGAAATGTGTCTAGGCCCGCAAGGTCTGACAGTCGTGAAAGATCGGTACCTAATTCAAGCTAAAATCGTTTGGTTTCAATTTTTCTTTCTAAATAGAAGAGTATTTATACCGAGGATCCATAAAATTAATGGCAAAATCTGAAAAAACTCATCAAAAAAAAAGTGAAGATTTATCCACAGCGCAAACCAAACGTAACGCAAAAAAAAATCTTAGTCACAAACTCATCCTTCGTAATACCCAATTAAATGATTATAGCGATATCAAAAAAATCATGGATCGGGTCTATGCCGATCTAGGAGGTGCTTGGAGCGCAGAACAATTTGCCTCACAGATTGCACGCTTTCCTGAAGGACAATTATGTATCGAAGATAATGGAAAGGTTATTGCTGCTGCCATTAGTTTGATCGTGGATTATAAACGCTGGGGAGATAAACACACTTACAAGGAAATTACGGGTGATGGTTATCTTACCACTCATGATCCAAATGGCGATACTCTTTATGGCGCGGATATTTTTGTTCATTCTGATTATAGAGACATGCGTTTGGGTCGGCGTCTCTATGATGCCCGTAAGGAACTTTGCGAACGCATGAATCTGCGTGCCATGGTAGCTGGGGGACGTATTCCAGGGTATCAAAAATATGCCAAAAAACTTACGCCTTTACAATATATTGAACAAGTTAAAAATAAAGAAATTTACGATCCGATTTTATCATTTCAACTTGCCAATGATTTTCATGTCCGCAAGATTATCACTGACTACGAACCCAATGATCAGGATTCTCACGCCTACGCCACTTTATTAGAATGGAATAATATTTATTACGAGGAAAAGAAAAAACCACTGGGTACCGCTAAATCAGTGATACGAATTGGTGCAGTCCAATGGCAAATGCGGTCAGTTAATTCATTTGCTGAATTTCGTCAGCAAATCGAATATTTTGTTGACGCAGTGGCGGGTTATAAATCTGATTTTTGCCTTTTCCCTGAGTTTTTTTCTGCCCCGCTGATGGCGCAATTTAAGCAAAGCAGCGCGGCGCAAAGTATTCGTGACCTCTCCAGTTATACCGAGCAGATTCGTGAAGAACTGATTCGTTTGGCTTTGGCCTATAACATTCACATTATCGCCGGCAGCTTACCCGAGTACCGCGAACACATTTTATACAACGTGTCGTTTCTTTGCAGACGTGATGGTACCTGGGACGCTCAATACAAACTTCATGTCACGCCCGATGAAAAGGCATACTGGGGTGTTAAAGGCGGGGAAGAACTGAAAGTGTTTGATACCGATGTCGGTCGTATCGGTATACTCATCTGTTATGACGTAGAATTTCCTGAATTACCTCGGCTTCTGGCCGATCAAGGCATGACTATTCTCTTTGTTCCGTATTGGACCGATACCAAGAATGCTTATCTCCGAGTACGGCGTTGCGCCCAGGCGCGCGCCATAGAAAACGAATGTTACGTCGTTATCACCGGCAGTATTGGTAATTTACCGAATGTCGAGAATATGGATATTCAGTATTCGCAGGCAGCCATCTTTACCCCTTCCGACTTTGCTTTTCCTCATGACGCAATTGCTGCCGAAGCTACTCCCAATACTGAAATGACCCTGATTGCCGATCTTGACATCGAAGCCTTAAAGGAAATTCGTATCCAGGGCAGTGTACGCAATTTTAGAGATCGCCGTCTGGATCTGTATCATCTAAAATGGATTAAGCGCTGAGATCGACAAATTCGAAGAAGGGCGACCTATCGGTCGCCCTTATCGAATTAATTAGGAATTTTAATCGCCAAGAAAAGAACGCCACTAGAACGATGGATCAACATGGGAACTGTCTTGCCTGCTGGCAATTCCTTAATCATCGATTGAAAATTGCTGGCATTCGTTACTCGCGCATGATTGATCATTAAAATAACATCACCTTGACGTAATCCCGCATGTTTCGCCGGACCTTCACCTACCTCACTAACCAGAATCCCGCCTTCTTCCTTGATACCTAATTCAGAACGTTGCTCTGCGGTTAGATCGGTCACCACCATCCCCAGCCGATTTTTTTCAGTGATATTAGTGCTACTACTGGACTGAATTTTTTCGTCCTCGTTGGGAAGTTCACCAATCTTAATCGATAGTGTCCGTAATTCACCAGCGCGCATCACCTTGAGTTCTACCGAGGAACCAATAAGAGTACGGCCAACCAGGGGAGGAAGATTGGCGGATTGAGAAATCCGTTTACCGTTGAATTCTAGAATCACATCACCCACCTCGATTCCGCCCGCTCCCGCAGGTCCACCAGGTAGCACCTTGGCAACCAATGCGCCTTCCGGGCGTTCCATATGGAAAGATTCTGCCAGTTCTCGGGTCACGTCCTGAATCATCACACCAAGCCAACCACGAGAGACATAGCCCTTCCCTTTAATTTGATTTACCACGTCCATAGCGACATCAATCGGAATGGCGAAGGAAAGCCCCATGAAACCACCGGTACGGCTATAAATTTGGGAATTGACCCCAATCACCTCTCCCGCCAAATTAAATAAGGGACCACCAGAGTTTCCAGGGTTGATAGCTACATCGGTTTGAATAAAGGGAACATAATTTTCACTGGGCAGACTCCGGCCCAAGGCACTGACTATTCCCGCTGTCGCCGAACGATCAAAGCCAAATGGTGAACCAATCGCCAAAACCCACTCCCCAACCTTGAGTTTGGACGGATCACCCATGCGCAGTACCGGCAAATCCTTAGCTGAGATTTTAAGTAAGGCAATATCACTGCGAGGATCGCTACCCACGACTTTAGCCGGCATTTCACGTCGATCATTTAAACGCACGATGATTTCGTCGGCATCTTTGACTACATGATGATTGGTGAGAAGGTAGCCGTCTTGGGAAATAATGAAAGCCGAGCCTAACGATTGAGCATCGAAATCTCGATCGCTATCATCCTCGCCGTCGCGATCACCGAAGAAGCGACGGAAGAGTTCTCCAAACTCGTCAGGAACTGCCTGCCCTTCTTTGCCTTTTGGCATACGAAAATGAGGTTGCTTGACTTTTTGAGTGGTACTGACATTGACCACTGCGGGACTTGCGTCCTCTACCAACCGCGTAAAATCAGGTGGTTCTTGAGCGAAGCCAGAGCCTGAAATTAAGATGAATACGGAAAATACCGTATTAAAACAAAGGCGAACAATATTAATCATCAATGTCCCCGAGAAACCCCGCCCTAAAGGGCGGGGAGGAAAGGGGACGGTTTTACAATCGTCCGGTAAAAACGCCGGTCTTTCCCGGCTGTCAGCCCTTACGCGGCCCAAGTG
>CAUYTW010000315.1 GCA_963575715.1 Gammaproteobacteria bacterium
CGGACCCTGGCTGGTAAACCAGGCTTTATTCCATTAAAGCCCCCGGCTTTAGCCGTAGGGTGATTTACAAAATTATGGATATCCTAACTCAAGCGTCGATCAAGCCGGCGATAACCAATGGCTTCGGCAAGGTGGGGAGTGGCGATGTCAGCAACGCCCGCTAAATCGGCGATGGTACGAGCAATACGTAGAATACGGTGGTAGGCACGCGCGGAGAAGCCGAGGCGATTCGCGGCGTTTTCCAGTAATTGATGATCGGTGTCAGCCAAGCGTACCACGCGTTCTAGTTCCCATCCACGCAATTCAGCATTAATGCGACCACTGCGCTGCATCATGCGTTCACGCGCCACTTCAATGCGTGCGCGTGCAATGGCGCTGCCATCTCCGTCGGAAGGCGCGCCCACGCGTAAGGCATCACGAGGCGGTGAACCAACCTCGACATGTAGATCAATGCGATCCAGCAGTGGTCCAGAAACCCGTCCACGGTAGCGGGCTACAGCATCCGCGCTACAGTGGCAACGTCCGTTCGGATCGCCAAGATAGCCGCACGGGCACGGGTTCATTGCCGCTACGAGCTGAAAGCGCGCCGGGAGGTCAGCTTGGCGTGCCGCGCGCGAAATAATGATCCGACCTGATTCCAGCGGCTGGCGCAAGACTTCTAGAACGCGACGATCGAATTCAGGGAGTTCGTCCAAAAAGAGAACCCCATGATGGGCGAGGGAGATTTCACCAGGACGAGGATTAGCACCACCGCCGACTAAGGCAACCCCGGAGGCGGTGTGATGAGGCGCACGGAAGGGACGATGCCCCCAGGTGGCAAGGTTGAAACCCGCCTCGCTGATCGAGGCCACTGCGGCCACTGCCAGCGTCTCGTCTTCGGTCATCGCCGGTAAAATGCCTGGCAATCGACTCGCCAGCATGGTTTTACCTGTGCCGGGAGGGCCAATGAAAATGATTGAATGTCCCCCAGCGGCAGCTACTTCCAGGGCACGACGCGCGTGGTGTTGACCACGAACATCGGAGAGATCCTCCGTAAGAGGTGCGGGTTGAGTAGGTGGTCCACCAAGGTAAGGAGACAACGGCGCGCTGCCGTTAAGGTGGGCGCAAAGTTCCAGCAAATGGCGCACCGGAAAAACGGTAAGTCCACGCGCTAGCGCAGCCTCAGCGGCGTTGTCGGCAGGTACCACCAGGGCACGTCCCGCCGCACGGGTCGCCAATGCCGCAGGTAACACGCCGCGTATCGGCCGTAATTCGCCGCCCAAAGCCAGCTCCCCAAGTAGTTCCAGCTCCGGTAAGGCACGCGCTGGAATCTGACCGGAAGCAACCAGCATCCCTATCGCCATCGGCAGATCAAAACGACCCCCCTCCTTGGGTAGATCAGCGGGCGCCAGGTTGAAGGTGATACGCGCCTGGGGGAATTCATAACGAGAATTGATTAATGCGCTACGTACTCGATCCTTGGCTTCCTTTACCGCTGTTTCTGGCAATCCAACGATGGACAGCCCGGGCAACCCACCGGATAGATGCACCTCGACAGTCACCAGGGGTGCTTCGACGCCTACCCGTGCGCGACTGTACACCACCGCAAGTTGTAAGTCGGGAGGGAGTGGGTGAGCCTCAGTGCGGGACATGGTATTAACGGTCAGCAAGATTGTGAATCAGGGTTATGGTTACTCTAGTTCAATTCTTTATCTGGTTCACTGGATTGGGCGGTCAAGGCTTCAATGCGGCGTTCCAGGGCCATTACCCGATCCTGGGTACGCTCCAGCAATACCTTTTGCACCTCGAACTCTTCCCGCGTCACGAGATCAAGCCGTGCGAAGGCGGAAGACAGAACAGCACGAAGATTTTTTTCCATATCACGTTGAAATTCAACTGCTCCTGCCGGGAGTATGCTGGTTAGACGCGCAGTCAGGTCGTCAAAAAACTTGGGATCGAACATTGGAATTGGCCTTATAGCGAATGGAACGGTGGCAAACAAACAGTGCCTTGATTTTTAAGGAGTGTCAGCAGGGGAAGTCGTCATGTAAGCAGTACGATAGATTAAAATCGTGCGAATCAAATCAGCGGTGGAGCGGACCTGCATTTTATCCATGATGCGCGCGCGGTGGGCTTCGACAGTCTTTTCGCTAATCCTAAGTTCAAGTGCAATCACCTTGTTGGCCTTGCCCGCAATAACGAGATCGAGAACCACCACTTCCCGTGGAGAGAGAGTGCTTACACGGCGAGCAATATCTCCCAGTTCGGCGCGAGTTCGGCGCGATTGCTTGTCTTGGTTGATGGCGTCATGAATGCGATCAAGTAACACTTGGTCGTTGAACGGTTTTTCCAAAAAATCCACTGCCCCGGTTTTCATCGCCTGGACCGCCGTGGTGACATCGGCATGACCCGTGATAATAATCACCGGCATAGTAATTCCTCTGGACACCAGGCGTCGCTGTAATTCGAGTCCGCTCATCCCGGGCATCCGGATATCCAAAAGCACGCAACCAGATTGCTCCGGCACGGTCGCATCAAGAAAATCACGCGATGAGGCGAAGGTTTCGACGACCAGCCCCACTGATTCTAAGAGTAAACGTAACGAATCCCGCACAGCGGGATCATCATCCACCACGAAAACGGTTGTTTTTTCTGACATCAATAGTTTCCTCGGCACACGGAAGGGTGAGGCGGAGGGTCATTCCCCGGTGACGGTTGGGAGTTGCCCAGAGGGACCCTCCGTGACTCTCGATAACGGCTCGGGTGACGGGAAGACCCATGCGAATGCTTGAATATTCGGTTGAAAATAACGGGTCGGTCATAATCGCGGTAATTTCTTTGGTAATCGCAGGACCATTATCACGAATGGCTACTTCTACCTTATCTGGCCCATGCTCGCGGGTAGCAATTACCAGGCGCGGAGTAATAGCAGGCTGCTGACTCATGGATTCCAGCGCATTCAGGATCAAATTGACTAGAGCCTGAATAAATTGCAGCTGGTCTACCTGTACCGCTGGCAAGTTCCGACCGGGAACCATTCGAATCCGTGCGCGATAACCACGCACCTCAGATTGGGTAAGTTTCATCGCCTCAGTCACCAGGGCATTGACTTCGCCGCGTTCCCGGCCTGGTTCCTTCTGTAGTAAAGATCGCAGGCGACGAATAACATCAGCGGCACGTTGCACCTGAATTGCAATGTGATCCAGCAAGCCTTGGGTAGCCTCGGAGGAAAGTTGCTCCTTCTGTAGCTTGCGCAGGCCGCTATTTGCATAATTAAGAATCGCTGTCAAGGGCTGATTGATCTCGTGAGCGAGTCCACGCGCCATTTCACCCAAGGTTAAAAATCGATAGGCGCGAGCTAATTCTGCCTGCTGAACACGCAGGCGTTCTTCAGCGCGATGGCGTTCGCTCAAGTCAGTGGCGGTGAAAAGATAACAGACATCGGCATCGGAATTGATGCCAATGCGAACAATTCGTGCTTCTACCGGTAAGCGCGCCCCATGCCAGTCAAGTAATTCTAATTCCAGAGTTTCGGGGCTGCCATCCGCTAGAATTGCCAAACGAGTTTGAAGCATTTCACGGTGACGTTGGTTCAGGTATCGATTTAAATACCGCCCCACGAGAGCGTGCCGTTCCAGCTTGAGCAGGCGTGCTGCGCAGTGGTTGGCTTCCAGTATTTTTTGCGTACTGCTCAACACGAAACAACCGAGTGGTAGCTGAGTGAATATCTCTCGCAAGTCATCACCGGCCAGTGACCTGTTGGTTTGATCCGTTGCATCGCGGTCAGTCTTGCTCATCCAAATTCGGCGCGGAAACCCCTGGCTTGAGGGGAGGAAACGCCGTCCTCCTGTTTTTTCTTGAAGTTGCCGGTCTTTCCCGGCTCCTCCTTAGTTCAACATCGTTACCAGCGCGGATCGATGAACCCCATCGGTGACGCACTGTCGTGGTACTTGAAACAACGGATCCATGGAATCCAGATCGCAATATTCGACTTTATAAATCTTTGGCGAGAAAACCCCGCAATCGCGAAGCGTTGCGGGGATGAATCGCTGTCTTGTGTAAGTGTCCGATTTTTAATGCGATAAGCCGAGAACCGGACAAACTCGTAGATCCTCTTCGCCAATGTTGGAAAGGCTTTTTACACTGAACGCACCGACCGTTTCCGGTCTTTTAACGCACAGCGACAGAGCAGGGGACTTGAGGAGCATCCCAGGGTGTCATGACCCAACCAACGTAGTGGAGTAACATTCCACTGAGGCTAATCAACCAGTTACCCTTGCAAGTCACCCCACAAGCCCCTCGATCCCGAAGGGTCGATGGGTGATTGACCTTGTCGTTATTTCTAAGGAAAAACGATCACCGGCCGTTTCGCCACGATCAACGAGTGATGTGATCTGGATGCTGGTTCCTGCCGCAATATCGCTATCGAAGAGCATTGCCGCGAGTGGATTAACCACAGCGGCGTCAACCAAATTGCGGATGCCACGCCCGCCATGCTCCAGACGCTCGCGGGCAAGCGTAATCAACGCACCGCGCGTGTTGTCAGAAAAACTCAAGCGCAGCCGACGTTGCTCCGCCATCAAGCTAACCAGTTGCGCCAACAGTCGGTCCAGAATTTGTTCGTCCACCGGCGGGCGAATAAAATCAAAGACCACAAAATTATCGCCGAAACGATTGAGAATTTCAGGACGGCCCAGTACCACGTTGAAATGATGACGAATTGCCACGAGAATCCGCTGGCGCAATTCGTTATAAGGTTGTTGGGAACAAATCAGTACCTCGCGTTGGCCGTCGGGGGTCATGCCAACGGTCCCGAGATTGCTGGTAAAAATAATCACGGCCTCGGAAAAATAGACAGTCTCGCCGCGACCATCAGTGATACGCCCATCATCGAGAATTTGTAGAAACTTATCAAAAATATTTGCATGGGCTTTTTAGATCTCGTCGAAGAGTAGCACTGAGAATGGTTGTGCCTTCATGGCGTTGGTGAGCTTTCCTCCTTCCTCGTAGCCAACATAGCCAGGAGGCGCTCCGAGCAGGCGCGCCTCAGCGTGAGAGGCAGTGTACTCGCTCATGTCAAAGCGTATCAGGCGTTCCTCGCGTCCAAACAAGAGTTCAGCCAACGCCTTAGCCAGCTCGGTCTTGCCTACGCCGGTAGGGCCTGCAAAGAACAGCACTCCGCGCGGGCGCTGACTAGTGGCGCTGGTTCCCGCTGCCAGGCCAAGTCGTGCCCGTTTGACGACTTCTAACACCCGATGCAGAGCTGGCTCTTGACCCTTGACACGCTCGCGTATTAAGGCCGCGGCCCCAGCCAAGCGACTACGGTCGAGTCGCTCCCATTCACTCTCAGTTACACCGTATTTATAGCGGTCGGTAAGCGCGCGTGCCTGATCGATAGTAATACCTTCGCGTAGCGATAACCCGACCAAGGCGCGTAGTTCATGGTAAGAGAATCCTTCGGTCAGCGCCGCGAACAGTGCCGTCACCTCGGACGAGGGAGCTTGACCCGGAATGGCACCATGAAAACTCGCATAGCTCCCGCGTAAAAAACGGGCACGATCGGTGGAGTTGGGAGGCTCCAGATGAATCGTGCGTGCCCGTGGATTATCAACATAAAGAAAGGCGGGTAAATCATTGGGACGTTCGCAGACTAGAATTAACGTGTTATTCCAGCGCCGTTCCTTGCGCGCTACCTCGCGTGCGTCCAGGGATGCCTTGAGCAGGCGAGTGAAGAGCCCTTGCTCGGAACGAGTTAGACGATCTGGAGCAACCGCCAAGCGTGAGGCAAAATGTAACACGAAGGCACAAGGAATTTCGCGGTTGGTAAGAACACGCGAGATGCCTCGGATTGCGGTTTCGAGATCGGTGATGGTCGCGGGTTGGGGATGAACCAAATTCGCGCCGGATGGCACGGGGGGCGGATTGGATGACAGCGGTGGGGATGCAGTTGATGCACTAATCGTACCCGCCATGAGGCGTTCAAAGATCCGTTCCATTCCCTCCATGGCAAAACTCAGTCCATCCAGTGGATCGCATTCTCCAACCAATTCATAACCCATGCCCGTCAAATAACGCCGAAAAAAAATACGCAGATCGGTTTCAGTCCAATAGATTCGCTCGGCGGTATGGACCGGATAGGAAGCTAGATCCAGAACATTACCGTGAACAATCAGCAATCCATGGAGGTGAATGAAACGATCCAGCTCGCGTAGCCAGCGTGGTGCGGTAGCATCAATGATGATCATTCAGAAAACTTGTATGTGGCAGCTTGGGTTAATCATATTTCTTTTTGATCAACAATATTTCCGGTAACGCCATATTGAAAAATGGCAGCCACCCGGGATCAAAATGTTGCCCCGACTGTTCCTCGATAGTGCGTACCGCTGCTTCAATTGGCCAGGATTTTTTATAGGGACGATCTGAGGTTAATGCATCGAAAACATCAGCGATAGCCACAATTCGCGCTGCCACGGGGATTGCGTCGCCCTTGAGCTGACGCGGATAACCACTGCCATCCCATTTTTCATGATGTGCAAGCGCGATGACGCGAGCAAGTTCAAGCAGATCATCCTGATGATCCCCAATAATTTTCGCACCGATGATCGGATGCTGACGCATAATTTCCCATTCGTCGGGATCAAGTTTGTCGGGCTTGAGGAGTACGTTGTCGGGAATGCCGATTTTTCCAATATCGTGCATTGGTGCGGCGTTATACAACAGATCGATAAATTTCGCGTCCATCTTTGCAGCTTGCGCAATCAGACGAGCATAGTTGCTCATGCGGATAACGTGATTGCCAGTTTCATTATCCCTGAATTCTGCAGCACGCCCCAAACCGAGAATAATCTGTCGCCGATTTTTTTCCAGTTCTGCGGTACGCTCGGCTACTTTTTCTTCCAGAATGCGTGCATGTTGATACAACGCCAGGTGAGTCCTAATCCGTGATTTAAGAATTAAGGGATTAATCGGTTTAGTAATATAATCCACAGCTCCTAATTCTAGTCCTTTATACTCATATTCCGATTCGGCGATGGCGGTGAGAAAAATAATCGGGATGTCGCGCGTGGCGGAATTAGCCTTGAGTTGTCGACAGACCTCGTAGCCATCGATTTCCGGCATCATGATATCGAGCAGAATCAAATCCGGGCCGGGGTTCGATGTTGCGATTCTTAAACCTTTGTGGCCATGGTTGGCAACCTTGACATGATAACTATCCTCCAGCAGCGACGCCGTGAGGTAAAGATTGTTTATTGTATCGTCCACAACCAGGATGGTGGATTTTTTGTTCAATTCAGGAATGCCGCTCATGACCAAATTTCGTTACCTTCTAATAAAGAAAGAACATTCATAATGCCTGGTAGTCCATCGACTAACATAACATCAAGTGGCGGACGCCCGGCAAAGAAATGAGAAGGCGTGGTGAGCCACAACCGTCCTAATTCTGGAGTATGAGGAAAAACGAAGCATACGCTTTGATCGATGGCCAATAATGCTTGCGCACGCGCCAGCACATCATTATTGCGCGGGAGAGGGACTCTTACCAACTGATGATGAGGCTCCGTTGCCAATCCCAGGAGAACCGCCTGTTGTGCGACAGAGGTTCCCCACGCAGACAGGGTATGCAATACATCATTGGTCAACTCCGTGAGGTCGAGTTCGTTAGTCATCAATGTCTCCGAGATACCCCTGGATTGAGCCATGGGGAGGATAGGAAACGGTTTTTGCAACCGTCGTAAAAAATGCCGGCCTTTCCGGCTGTCAATCCGCAAACGGCACAGTGACGGAGAACCTGTAAGGTTCTGCACTCCATAATTGACGAAAAGGTGGCAAGGTTTCGGACAAGGTGGCAAGGTTTCAGATAATGTCCGAGGTTTACTCCCTAGCCGATGAACAGATTACTATAATCAACCAGGTCTTGATCCACCTAGGGAAAAATAATTATGTCCATCCCAATATTGAACCTAATCATTCATAAACAAATGATGATTTTAGCATCACCCGCTATCGCCGGCGAAATTAAATTATTGGAGCCGCGCGCTACAACTATTTCTTTAGCAAAAAATTTGGATTTTTCGCTGCCGTTATTGTTGGTGGGTGATTCACTAGAACTTTTTGATGCAAAAATTTTGAAAGCTATTCAGGAGAATCGTGCGCGTGTTCTCTTCGTGCTTGCTGGTACCCAAACTGAATTACCAGAAGAAGCCGCTGGATTTCCTATTTTTTGTTTTCTTTCCCGGCCAATTCATGCGCGAGTGTTGGAAAACATGCTACACGCGGCGCTTGAAAATATGGCCTTACGATTAGGGCATGAAGAACTCGAACAGAATCTCGCCAAGGCGTTCGTTGAGATCGATGAATTGAATAAAATCGGTGCCGCGCTTTCTGCGGAGCACGATACATCCAAACTATTGGAGATGATTCTACAAAAAAGTCGTGAAATCACTAATAGTGACGCCGGTGCTCTATATTTGGTTGAAGAAGATGAAAACACCCAATCGCGGGTATTACGTTTCATGCTGACTCAAAATGACAGCGTTAATGTTCCGTTTAATTCCTTTACAATTCCTATTGATAAGAGTCGCGTCTCGTCTTACGTGGCACTGACCGGAAAAGTTTTGCATATCGAGGATGCCTATAATCTACCAGACGATGCCCAATACGGATTTTCCAAGGATTTTGATGCACAAATTAGCTACCGCACAAAAAGTATTCTCGCAGTACCCATGCGGAATCATAAAGGCGAAGTTATTGGCGTTTTACAACTTTTGAATCATAAACTGGATCGCAATATCTTGGTTACTCTGGAAAACGCCGATGAAGTTTTATATCCCTACCCGGAACGAGCGCAACAATTAGCACGTTCGCTGGCAAGCCAGGCGGCGATGGCGTTAGAAAATAACCGGATGATTCAGGATATTCAACATTTGTTTGAGGGGTTTGTCCAGGCTTCGGTAATGGCAATCGAGGCCCGCGACCCTACAACATCCGGCCATTCTTTTCGTGTCAAGAAACTTACCGTGGCACTCGCCGAGGCCGTAGATCGCGTTGATGATGGACCTTACGCCAAGGTGAAATTTACGTCCGATCAGTTACGCGAGATTAGCTACGCCAGCGTGCTTCACGATTTTGGCAAGGTTGGCGTGCGCGAGCATGTATTGGTAAAAGCCAATAAATTGTATCCCTCTCAATTTAAAATATTACAACAACGTTTTAATTACGTCCGTAAAGCGATCCAGGAAGATAATGGCCGAAAACGATTGGAATATGTGCTAGAAAAAGGTCGTGAAGCGTATTTATCGAATTTATCCTATTTTGATGATGAATTAGCGGCGCGTATCAAGGAAGTTGACGATTTTTTGGCTTTTTCAATGGCATGTAATAGTCCAACCGTGTTACCCGAGGGAAATTTTCAACGTCTACGGGATATTGCATCCTATCATTACTTAGAATGGGATGGTCATGAAGCGCCGCTGCTTAATGATGATGAAATCCGTTTTCTTTCCATTCCAAAGGGTAGTCTGGATGATTCGGAAAGAAATGAAATTGAAAGCCATGTTACGCATACATTCAATTTTCTGGCGCAAATTCCATGGACCAGAGAGTTGCGTTCTATTCCAGAAATTGCACGATCCCATCACGAGAAACTGGATGGTACTGGCTATCCATGCAGGTTATCTGCGGATGAGATTCCAATTCAGTCAAAAATGATGTCAATTTCAGATATCTTCGATGCGCTTTCCGCCACTGACCGTCCATACAAGCGCGCCCTTTCCGCAGAAAAATCCCTGGATATCATCTTATCGGAAGTAAAAAGAAAACTATTGGACGAGGAGTTATATCGTATCTTTCTCACGCGCGAAATTTGGAAATTAACTTTACCGTATTGGCATTCGGGATAGCAGCGCCATCGATGCTGGGCACTTTGTCGCCGCCAAGCAAGACCCTTAATCGATAAAGCGCCTCCAACGCTTGACGTGGGGTTAAATCATCAAGTGGTAGCGCACGCAAGGCCACCAGGGCGGGGTGTTCCTCGGGTGGAAAGAGCGCGAGTTGCGATTGCTTGCTGGAACGATGATGTGGAACAGGTTGATGTTTTTCCAAGCGGCGCAGATGCTCGCGGGCTTGGTCGATGATTTTTTTCGGTACTCCGGCCAATGCCGCCACCTGAAGGCCATAACTTTGATTGGCGGGGCCTTCTTTGACCGCGTGGAGAAATACGATGTGATCGCCGTGTTCCACGGCATCAAGATGGACATTAGCGACCGATGGATTATTCTCAGGGAGGGTGGTCAGCTCGAAATAGTGTGTAGCAAACAGGGTGCAGGACCGGACGGTCCGCGCTAAATGCCCAGCACACGCCCAGGCCAGGGCTAATCCGTCGAAGGTACTGGTGCCGCGACCAATTTCATCCATAAGAACCAAGCTTTCGCAGGTAGCATTGTGGAGAATATTGGCGGTTTCTGTCATCTCAACCATGAAAGTCGAACGTCCGGCGGCCAAATCGTCACCAGCACCAATACGGGTGAAAATGCGATCCACTGGCCCAATAATGGCAACCTGAGCGGGCACGAAGCTACCGATGTGGGCAAGCAAGACAATAAGCGCGGTCTGGCGCATGTAGGTCGAATTATGGTTGATTATGCCGTTAGCGACAAAGGCATGTTCCTCAGCAACGCTGAGATCAAAAACTTCTGCCTGACCTTGAGAAATATCAACTATTTGGTCATGAAAATAACTATTTTTATTCGGCTGCCGCGAATCCGAGGCCAATCGGGTGTATTCATTGTCGCGTGATACACGAAAGCCTATTTCCTGATGAAAAAAAATTACATTTTCCCCTTCAAGGTAAAGAATACAATTACTATTCTTTTTAGTTTTTTTATGACACAAATTAGAAATAATTCCGCAATTCAATAACAATAACTGCACCTGTTGGGCAAGGCGGTATGAGATAATGGATAACTCAATATTCTGTTGACCGTTTTCCACGACGCCGTTGGTATCGAATAATCCTTGCAGAAAAGCCAGTCCATATGGTTTAGGAGCAGCTAATATGGTTTTCGGGATTTCTTTGTTGATGGAATTTACATAATCCAGTCCAAGCAACGAAAAAAATTTTCTAAGATATAGACTTGAGATGCGATAACTATATTTAAGTATCTTGATAATATCATAATCGAATAATTCCTTGATGATTCGTCCGAAGACCACGATTAATTCATCGTTAGCGCTGCTGAATGTAATACCATGCGTATACGTTAAAGTCCCTCCGCCTATTAATAATCCCATTAAGTAGGCTAAATCTTCATTCATCATCGCGGGTAGAGGATACGGCTTGGTGCGTTTGTCACAAGTCAGATTGGAATAGTCAATGCTAGTTGTATTTCCCCAGAGGTTCACTCCACGGTGGATAATGACCATTTCCTGGCCGGTCAGCTCTGCAAGCCGCGACCATTTTTCTTCGTCCTCGGCGGTTCTCACCCAGATCCGGTGTTCAGGAGTCCCCTCAAGAATGAAACCATGATTCGTCGTTACCTTGATGGTTTTCTGGATACCGCCATAATAAAAACGGGTCGCTGCGCGCGACTGCTGAAATGCTTTGACCTGAATTCCGTTTAATTTGGCAAAGGTATTGATGCGTACCACACCCGGCATGAGGCTACGGATGGTCGATAAACCTTGATTGGTAAAAACCAAAGTATCGCCGACCACACATTTTCCACCCATGTTCGGGCCGGTAATAATCAACATTCGTCTGTTGGCGTCAAGATGGATGTCGTTAGGGACGAACGGCTCGTCTTGCGCCTGTTCCACCACGGGATGGCGACCTGATTCGATATGAAGTCCAGGTTCGCTGCTCAACAACGGTTCGCGCCAATTCAGGGTAACGGCGCTTGCGGCGAAACTCGTCAGAACATCCACGGTAGAAAGGGCAGCGGCAGTCTGTTGTAGGGCGGATAAATCGTTTTGGAGTCCTTCCAATAATTCCTCGTAGAGTTCCCGTTCGCGTGCTAGTGACCGTTCACGGGCAGAAAGAGCCTTGTCCTCAAAGGACTTAAGCTCGGGAGTGATGTAACGCTCGGCACCGGTCAGGGTTTGGCGTCGCACGAAATCGGCGGGAACACGGTTGGCGTGAGCGCGACCAACTTCCAGATAATAACCATGGATTTTGTTATAACCGATCTTGAGGCCAGGCAGACCGGAGCGTTCTCGTTCACGGGCCTCAAGATCGATCAAATACTGCCCAGCGTTGTCCTTGAGGGCACGAAGTTCATCCAGACTTGAATCGTAACCCGCACGGATAACCCCACCATCGCGCACGAGGGTCGGTGGATTGTCGACGATGGCCCGGTCGAGATACGCATGAAGTTCGGAAAATTCGCCCATTTTCTGGTAAAGACGCCGCACAAGGGACGAATCAAGAGGTAGCATCAGACGTTTTAATTCTGGAAGCAAGCCAAGACCAACACGCAACCCCACTAAATCACGGGGGCGGGCAGTTTTAAGCCCCACTCGCGCTAGGATTCGCTCCATGTCGCCGATCCCACGCAAGCAGTTATGTAACTCGGGATAGGCGTTGGTAGTGATAAGGGTCTCAACTGTCTGGTGGCGCTCGCGGAGTAAGCTGTGGTCACGCAATGGACGTCCGAGCCAACGCCGCAGCAGGCGACTGCCCATGGCAGTGGCGGTACGGTCCAATACCGCCGCGAGAGTATGCTCGCCACCTCCCGTCAGGCGGGTTTCCAGTTCCAGGTTGCGACGGGTAGCGGCATCTAATAACAAAGATTCCTCGCGCCGCTCGGCGGTGAGGGTCCGCAAGTGGGGCAGCGCACCGCGTTGAGTCTCCTCTGCGTATTGAACCAGGCAACCAGCGGCGCGTAATCCGAGAGTAAGGTCGTCGCACCCGAAACCCGCAAGATCGCGGGTACCGAATTGGCGGGTGAGTAGACGTTGAGCGGTGTCAAGATCAAAATGCCAGGGCGCGCGTGAACGTAGACCACGACGCCCGTTAAAAAGCGCGTGATCAGTCCCCTCAGCGATAAGTGTCTCAGACGGACGCAAGCGTTCCAGCTCGGCGGCAAGTGCTTCAAGACCGCGTCCTTCCAGGAGGGTGAGCCGCCCTCCCGAGAGGTCCAGCGCCGCGAGTCCAAAAGAATCCTCGACTAGATGAACGGCAACGAGCAAATTGTCACGTCGTTCTTCAAGCAATGCTTCATCGGTCACGGTGCCGGGTGTAAGAATACGAGTGACCCGCCGCTCAACCGGGCCTTTGGCGGTGGTGGGATCACCGATCTGTTCACAGAGCGCCACCGACTCACCTTGTTTAATGAGACGGGCAAGATAATTCTCAACAGCGTGGTAGGGCACACCGGCCATGGGAATTGGCGTGCCGGCGCTCACTCCGCGAGCAGTAAGGGTAATATCGAGCAATCGTGCGGCGCGGCGGGCATCCTCGTAAAATAATTCATAAAAATCTCCCATGCGGTAGAACAATAAACAATCAGGATGTTCACTTTTAATCCGCAAGTATTGTTGCATTACCGGCGTGTGGCCAGAAAATTCATGAGAAGAAACGTGGTTCATCAATCTAAAAATGCCTGGAGGACAATAAAGGAATATCCATCCAGGGTTATACTTTTCCCTGGGGGATAATAAACGTTAGACTTTTGCGGACATTCTGTCCGTCACTCAATTTGCAATTACTGTTTTAATCTAAAACTTCCTGGAGTGATTTCTTGGACACCGATGGACGGAGACGCTCGCCATTTTCGTCACGGCGGAACATATCGCGGATGCCGCGTATTGCCTGACGGGTTCGATGTTCGTTTTCAATGAGACTGAAACGGACATGATCATCGCCATATTCACCAAAGCCAATACCTGGAGAAACCGCAACCTTGGCTTCTTCGAGGAGTTTCTTGGAAAATTCCAAAGAACCAAGATTCCGATATTGAGGTGGAATTGGTGCCCACAGAAACATAGTCGCCCGAGGTGATTCCACTGCCCAACCAGCGGCGTTGAGACCATCGACCAATACGTCGCGACGATTTTGATATTGGGTAGCAATCTCGCGCACGCAATCCTGGGGACCATCGAGTGCGGCGATTGCCGCTACCTGAATAGGAGTAAAAGTGCCGTAGTCTAAATAAGATTTAATGCGCGCCAACGCCGCCACCAATGCCTGATTGCCCACCATAAAGCCCATCCGCCAACCCGGCATGTTATAGCTCTTCGAGAGAGTAAAAAATTCAACCGCTAAATCTTTTGCTCCAGGAATCTGCATAATCGATGGCGCCTGATAGCCATCAAAAACAATGTCAGCATAAGCAATGTCATGGATAACCCAAATAGAATGCTCCCGCGCAATGGCGACCACTTTTTCAAAGAAGTCCAGTTCCACGCATTGAGTAGTGGGGTTGCCCGGAAAATTTAACACCAACATCTTGGGCGTCGGCCAGGAAGTGCGAATTGCCTTTTCCAATTCAGCAAAAAAATCCACACCAGGCACCAGTGGCACATGACGAATATCTGCCCCGGCGATCACGAAGCCATAAGGGTGGATCGGATAAGCAGGATTGGGAACCAACACGGCATCGCCAGGTCCCACAGTGGCCAGCGCTAGGTGGGCAAGTCCTTCCTTGGAGCCAATGGTGACGATGGCTTCACGTTCTGGGTCCATGTCCACGTCAAAACGGCGTTTGTACCAGTCACAAATTGCCTTGCGCAGGCGTGGGATACCTTTTGACATCGAATAGCGATGAGTATCACCGCGACGCGCAGTTTCAATGAGCTTGTTAACGATGTGGGGGGGCGTTGGCCGATCCGGGTTACCCATGCCAAAGTCCACGATATCTTCGCCACGAGCACGAGCAGTTTTCTTCAGGTCGGTGACAATGTTGAAAACGTAGGTAGGTAGGCGCTTAATGCGCGGAAAATCCTCAATCAAGATGGCAACTCCAAAATTTGGAAGGACGCAAGAACGATGCAGAAGGCACCGACCACGGCAGGAAAAAGAATAACCTACCTGAAGCAAGCCAAGGAAGGCGAGCGGCTCCGACGATGTAAGCCATTGCGAAGCGCAGCAAAGCAGGGCAGTCGGCGGCAGATTTTGTTTGTCCGCTCCGTCTTAGTAATTTCGATTTAGCGGACGTCACGCTATCATTATTTAGGTAGGGTATGCGATTCTGTCAAGAAGACCCGAAAGAACAGATAAAACCCGCCGTGAAACCTCGACGAAAACCACGTCGCTACGCATAATATGCGGACTCTAAAGTACCCAGGTTATAATCCTGACAAGTTAAATCCAGTATGCGACATTCCTTCTTCGTACATTCCAGATATCCGCCCTGTGTTTTTCCATTGTTTCGCACGTCGTCATCAGCGCGCCAATTCGGTAATACGATGCGTCGCGCCTCTTGTCCATTCAAGGCAAAACGATAATCCGCAGGACGATGAGTATGGCCATGAATCAAGCAATAGGCCGCATGAACGCGAAGAGCTGACTCCACAGCAGATTGATTGACATCCATCATTTCTTTGTTTTTTCCCATGGTCTGAACACGACTCCGCATTTGTAAATCCTTGGCGAGAAGCAAACGTGCTTCTGCTGGCATGATGAGTTGTTCGGCTTGCCAAACCGGATTCCGAACCATTGTGCGAAAATGTTGGTAGGAAACGTCATTGGTACACAAAGAATCACCGTGCATGAGCAGCGTCCGCGTACCATGAAGATCGATAACGCAAGGATCCGATAGCAACCGGCAACCAACATATTCAGCAAAACGGCTGCCATAAAGAAAATCGTGATTACCGGGCATGATCGATACCGGAATACCGCTATCACTTAAGGTTCGCAGCGCCGTGAGTACTGGTTGATCTTCAGGTTGTGGCGCGTCGTCGCCGATCCATAGATCGAAAAGGTCACCTAAGATATACAGCTCTTCTGCTATTCGTGCTGGTCCTGCCAGAAAAGCGAGAAAGTTTATCGTAGTAGCGGGGTACGCTGCGCGCAGGTGCAGATCAGAAATAAAAAGAATAGCCATTGTGTTTTGGATAAAAAATCAAGGTATTGATAATAATGCACGATGATTAAGGATGATGGTGATTTCAGAAAAAAAAGATGGTAGTATAGAATAAACTGTTCATCAGAGGCTTCTTTCATGAATATCTTATTTATTATCATGGCGACGGTAATTATTTTTTTTATTGCTTACCATAGCTATGGAAAATTTTTAGCTGAAAAAGTTTTTCAGCTTGATGATGATCGCACCGCGCCGTCAGTTTTGTTGCATGACGGTATCGATTATGATCCCATTGATGCAAAATATTTACTAGGCCAACATTTTTCAGCGATTGCAGCTGCAGGTCCAATTACTGGACCAATTCTCGCCGGTATTATGTTTGGCTGGGTTCCTGCACTTATTTGGATTGTCATTGGGTCAATTTTTGTCGGTGGTGTTCATGATATGGGTTCATTGATTGCCTCCGTCCGCCATAAAGCTCGTTCTATTACTGAGGTAGTTCGGGAAAACGTATCGAATCGCGCCTGGATTATCTTTATGATATTTATCTGGATTACATTAGTTTACATTATTGTTGCTTTTACCGATATTACCACCGCATCATTCGTCGGGACCGTCACTCTGGAAAATGGCCAAAAAGTAGGTGGCGGTGCGATTGCTACTTCATCAATGCTATACTTAATATTGCCAGTTATCATGGGTTTATTGTTAAAGCACACGCGATTAAGTCTTAATTGGGCAACTGCCATCTTCTTGCCCTTAATTGGAATGGCGATTTGGGTAGGACCTTACATTCCCTTTAATTTAACTGACATCTTGGGTAGTGACACTGCTTTCGCTCAAAAAATCTGGAATGTAATTATTCTTGGTTACTGCCTGATTGCCGCGTTGGTTCCGGTGTGGGCATTGCTTCAGCCACGCGGACACCTTGGTGGTTATTTTTTATATATCTCATTGATTGTGGCCATCATTGGAATTATTTCTGGTGGCTTCCAGGTGCGATATCCCGCTTTTACTAAGTTTGACGGCGACACGAGTGACTTTCTTTTTCCGATGTTTCCTATTCTTTTTATCACGGTGGCCTGTGGTGCCTGCTCTGGTTTTCATTCCCTAGTTAGTTCTGGGACAACTTCAAAACAAATTAAAAAAGAAAGCGACGCTACGTTCATCGGCTACGGTGCCATGTTGCTGGAGGGCGTTGTCGCAATAGTAGCTCTGGCGACGGTAATGATTTTAAGTCGGGAAGATACCCTTATCGGAAAGGCACCAAATTTTATCTACGCTTCTGGAATTGGACGCTTTCTTGAATTAATCGGTATTCCTGCGGCCCTTGGAATTTCATTTGGTTTAATGGCTTTTACGACGTTTGTATACGATACCTTAGATATTTGTACCCGCCTGGGCCGTTATATTATCGAAGAATTAACCGGATGGCGCAATTACTGGGGAAGAATATTCGCAACAACGATAACTGCGGTAGTTCCACTTTTTTTTGTGACCATGACCGTCTTGGATGCTAAGGGTAATCCGATGCCGGCTTGGAAAGCATTTTGGGGAACTTTTGGTGCTTCAAATCAATTACTCGCGGGATTGGCACTCATCGGCGTGACGGTTTGGGTATTTAAGACAATCAAAGGTGGCAAAGTCTGGATTGTTCCCCTAATTCCAGCGGTATTAATGTTTGGATTGAGTAATTGGGCAATCCTGAGCATGATTCAAGATGCCTGGTTTAAGGACGGTTCTCTTGCATTAACCGCAGCTCCTGTTCCGTGGGTATGTCTAATGCTTGTTGTATTATCGATCATGCTAGTATTTGAAACCATCTATGCGCTCGGAAAAAAGTCCATCTGTGACTAATTCTTAAATTTCATGTTTCTGATCAGCGAGGAGTAATTACTAAATGACTCAAGCCACCGTTACACTAATCAATGGAATGCAATTTGCCGTTGAAACAGGTAGCAAGCATACCTTGTTAATCGATTCCGGTAATCCTGAAACCGGAGGACGCGATACCGGCTCGCGTCCGATGGAGTTGTTAGCTGCCGGGATCGCCGGCTGCACCGCCATGGATGTCATTTCCATTCTACGTAAAATGCAACAAAAAGTAACCGGGCTTCAAGTCAAGATTACTGGGAGAGATGCCGATGATCATCCTAAAAAATTCATTGAAGTTCATATTGAATACATAGTGACTGGTTTTAATCTGGAAGAAAAACGGGTGCAACGCGCGATTCAGCTTTCTGAGGAACGTTATTGCCCAGCGATGGCTACCATCCGTCCTGGAACCGCAATTACTAATAGTTATACCATTATCGAAGCCAATCAGGAAACTATGGTAAAATAACTTTGCTATCTGTCAAAGTTCAGCGACTTTCGGAAAGTCTGGTCAATTATATCGTCCGAAAAGGCGCGGATTGTAATTTAAAGAAGTCAAAGATTGACCAGCATAAGTCAGAGCAAGCTGGCTAAGTTACAACGAAGTAACAAGATTCACCTGGAGCAAGATATGCGTTACTTGCTATGTTAAAGGCTAATCGCCGTGTTTAAAACGGTTGCAAAACCATCTCCTTATCCTAGCTTAAGTCCTCAAGGGCGAGGTTTCTCGGAGACTTTGATGAAAAATTTTTTTCAAATGGGCGGATATGCATTTTACGTATGGACTTCCTATGGTCTGGCTATAGTTATTTTGATTTTTAATCTGTCAAGTCCATTCTGGAGACGGCGGCGGATCCTTCATATCCTTGAGCGCCGCTTCCGTCACGAAAAAAGTCAAGAATCATTCGTTTCTGTGGAAGAGGGTGGTTCTACGCCAAGGACACGTCAATTGCCTAGCTCTTGAAGGGCAAGGCTTGTAAATCACACCACAGTTAAAACCAGGAGCTTTAATTGGATAAAGCCTGATTTATCAGCCTCAGTCCAAAACATCGGATTACGTTGCAACGAAGCACAAGATTCACCTACGAAGGCTTCCTCAGTTCGTAGTTCTGAAAGCGGCGGATGCAGACAGGTAGGACGAAACGGTTTGTCGCAAAGTTCAAAACATCGAACGGAAGCTGCGCTGTAACTTTGGCGAGGGGAGCCACACCGCAAGGTGTGTGTCATCAGACCCGTAAGGGCTGATAGCCGGAAAGACCGGCAACTTCACTTCGGTAGTGCTCCAATCAATAGGATTGAATGAGAATAATTAATTACCGATTTTGATG
>CAUYTW010000316.1 GCA_963575715.1 Gammaproteobacteria bacterium
GAGTAACAAGTTCAACTGCGTAACTCCTAGTCCGTTTTATAACGGAACAGCTATAGTATCTGATCTTGGAATGGAACCTGTAGTTCCTCCAAAAAAGAACAGAAAGATAAAATGGAAATACAACAAAAAAACGTATAAAAAAAGAAATGAAGTTGAACGATTATTCAGGAGATTAAAAAGATTCAGAAGGATTTTTACAAGATTCGATAAATTAGATGTCATGTTTAATTTCTTTATCACTTTTGGCCTAATTTTAGATATGTTCAGTTAGTGTTAACAGGCCCTAGCATTCCAATTCCCCCCCTCGCCGAACAGAAACGCATAGTAGCCAAGGTAGATGAGTTAATGAAATTGGTGGATGAACTGGAAGCCCAGCTTGCCACCGCTCAAACTTCAGCCGAACGGCTAATGGATGCCATCGTTGATGAGATTACACAGGGCTGAACCCTTACTCTGCAATGACACAAACAACTCGTGGTGAGTATATAAAAATATGAACCTACGGCATAATATACTTGATACAAATCCGTCCTCAAGGGCGAGGTTTTTCGGAGGCTCTGATGATTCCTGAGCTTGGCACTTACGCTCTGATTCTTTCCCTTTGTTTCGCCCTAGTCCAGGGAACTTTTCCCTTGCTGGGGGCAAGTCGTGGTTATCCCGCCTGGATGGAACTCGCCCACGCAGCCAGCCGTGGCCAATTCAGTTTTTTATTCATTGCGTTGATGTGCTTGGCTTGGTCATTTGTC
Source organism: Gammaproteobacteria bacterium (assembly GCA_963575715.1). Lineage (NCBI taxonomy): Bacteria > Pseudomonadati > Pseudomonadota > Gammaproteobacteria > Gammaproteobacteria bacterium. The sequence continues at coordinate 747 of CAUYTW010000316.1, forward strand.
CAAAATGATTTTAGCGTCGAGTATGTGGCGCAAAATTCCAATCTGGTCCTACCGCTGCATTATCGCCTTTCGGCGGTGTGGGGTGGCCACGAGGGTTCCCTGTTGTTGTGGGCCTTCATGCTCGGTGGCTGGACATTAGCCGTGAGTCTGTCGAGTAATGGACTCTCCAATGAATTCCGCGCCCGGGTTCTGGGAGTGATGGGACTGGTGAGCGCCGGTTTTTTAATGTTCATGCTTTTTACCTCCAATCCCTTTGGACGCATCGATCCCGCTGACTTGCCGCCTGGATTTGAAGGACGTGACCTTAATCCATTGCTTCAGGATCCTGGCCTGATTATCCATCCACCCATGCTTTATCTTGGTTATGTCGGATTCGCCGTCGCTTTCGCCTTCGCCATCGCTGCCTTGCTTGGGGGACGGTTAGACGCTGCCTGGGCGCGTTGGTCGCGGCCCTGGACACTGGTGGCCTGGGTCTGCCTGACGCTCGGAATTACCTTGGGTTCCTTTTGGGCTTATTATGAGCTGGGCTGGGGTGGTTGGTGGTTTTGGGATCCGGTGGAAAATGCCTCGTTCATGCCGTGGCTGGTAGGGACTGCTCTGCTTCATTCGCTGGCGGTAACCGAAAAACGCGGCGAATTTCGCGCCTGGACGGTACTGCTTGCCATCTCAGCGTTTTCCTTGAGTTTGTTAGGAACCTTTCTCGTGCGCTCTGGAGTGCTAACCTCAGTCCACGCCTTTGCCGCCGACCCTCGACGCGGAGTGTTCATCTTGATTTTCCTCGCAGTCGTGGTCGGGAGTTCACTGCTGCTCTACGCCATCCGTGGACCAGGCATGACACGCCACGCGGGTGGTTTTTCATTACTATCGCGCGAAGCGGCTTTGTTCACCAATAATGTATTGCTGGTTGCAGCTACCGCGACTATTCTTCTCGGAACCATTTATCCCTTGATTTTGGACGCGCTGAATTTAGGCAAAATTTCAGTCGGTCCGCCTTATTTTTCCTCGGTTTTCGTACCTCTGATGGCTCCGTTAGTCTTTCTCATCGGTGTTGGTCCATTGCTACGTTGGCGTCGAACTGCGTCATCCGATCTCGTCATCAGGCTACGCTGGAGCGCCGCTGTAGCGATTTTCGTCGCAGTGGGTGGGCCAGTGCTGGCCGGGCACTGGACGCCCATGGTGAGTTTGGGCCTGTGGCTTGCGGTGTGGGTGATGAGCGCCACTCTCGAAGTTCTGGAGGTGCGAGTACGAACCGTTGGCCGTTGGGATATCGCCGAGGGATTGCGCGCCGTGCCCTTGGGAGTCTGGGGGATGAGCCTAGCCCATTGCGGAGTAGGGATATTTATCGTTGGCGTAACACTTTCCGGCGGTTACAGCGAGGAACGCGAGATTCGCCTGGCTCCAGGCCAGGCAATCACCCTGGCTGACCACGAATTTCGCTTTGATGGCGTTTCCCAGGTTGAAGGTTCCAACTATACCGCCCAGCAAGGCACGGTGACGGTGACGAACACCCATGGCAAAAAATCGGTCCTTCATCCTCAAAAACGCACCTATCGTATTCAAACAATGCCAATGACTGAGGCTGCCATTGAATATGGCCTGCTGCGTCATCTCTATGTCGCCCTCGGTGAGCCTGTTAATGATGGCGGCTGGAGTTTGCGGTTATACGTCAAACCCTTCGTGGGCTGGATTTGGCTAGGTGCGTTGGCGATGGCAGTGGGTGGATTATTGGCCGCCGCCGACCGTCGTTACCGCCTATCCCCACGGTGTAATTGAAAATGTTGCACCTGTTTTCCAGCTAGGTAACTTTCAGACCTTAATAAGGCGTACCCAATTCAACGGTCATATTAAGTAACTTGACACTTGGCATGGTCTGTTGAAAATCAAAAAATTCCTCTAAGGCGATTCATCCCACGGCTAAAGCCAGCGGCACTCTCATCATTTTTTACAAATCACCTCCACGGCTAAAGCTGTGGTGTTTTAATTGAATAAAATCTGGATAAAAATCATGACTCTAAAAAATAAATTAATTTCAATCGTTGGTATCGCAAGCATCATGGCCATTGTCATATCCTGGGAAGGCCTGAATAGTTTATACCGGACAGGTGAAGTAATTGAAAACTATAGTACCATTCAAGTTCCAATCATTGCATCGCTATCGGATATAGAATCATCCTTCGGCGAAATGAAGTTTCACATCATGGAAATTGCGATCTGGGAAAATGATTATCAAGCTCAGGAAAATTTCAAGGGACGATTGGATTTGGCAAAAACTGAACGTCAACATATCGAATATGGGCGCAAGCAATACGAATCTCTGCCGCATCAACCAGAAGAAACCATGATTTGGGAGAATGCGAAGGATCATTGGAATTCATTGATGCAAAATGTAGATCGGATCTTTGACATCATTGAAAAGATGATACGGAACCGCGAAGAGGAACAACAGAAAACCATTTTCAAGGAGTATTATGAAGTCATCGGTAAAATACAAAAAGATAGCGAAATGCTGTCCAATGAACTGGAAAAAATTAATCATATCTATGATAAAGTTTCAGAAACATCACATGTGCAAGCTAAAAACGTTCAGGAAAATGCCAATTTTTGGATGCTACTGACAAGTAGCCTAGGCATTTTTGTAATTATTTTGATCGGCGTGTGGGTGACCCGCAGCGTGATGCGCCAGCTAGGAGATGAACCGGCAGTGGTGGTAAAAATTGCCAATGACATTGCTGTTGGAGACCTCTCTGGAGAAATCAGGCTACGGGAGGGAGATACCACCAGCATCTTGGCGGCCATGAAGAAGGCAGTAGCCGCAGTGCAGTCGCTCGTGGCAGATGCCAATCTGCTGTCCAGAGCTGCTATCGAGGGCAGGCTGGCGACCCGCGCCGATGCTTCCAGACATCAAGGAGATTTTCGCAAGATCGTGCAGGGGGTAAACGATACTTTGGACGCAGTCATCGGCCCCTTGAACGTCGCGGCGAGCTATGTTGATAGCATCTCCAAGGGTGCAATCCCCACCAAAATTGTCGATGCCTACCATGGCGACTTCAACGCTATCAAGAATAATCTCAACACCTGCATTGATGTAGTCAATACTTTGGTTGCGGACGCAAATCTGCTTTCCAGGGCCGCCATCGAAGGCAAACTGGCGACCCGCGCCGATGCTTCCAGGCATCAAGGAGATTTTCGCAAGATTGTGCAGGGGGTAAACGATACTTTGGACGCAGTCATCGCTCCTGTCACCGAAGTAATGCGAGTGATGGCGGCCATGGAAAATGGCAAGTTGGATCAAACTATTTCTACGCAATACCAGGGTATGTTGGAGCAATTGCGCGACTCGGTTAACAACACCGTGAGCAAACTCGCTCATACCATCGAAGAAGTCACGCAAGCGAGCGACGAGTTAGTCAACGCGGCCACGCAGGTCGAAGCCACGGCCCAGGCTCTGAGTCAATCTGCCAGCGAACAGGCGGCCAGCGTCGAGGAGACCAGCGCGGCGATGGAGCAAATGAGTGCATCCATCACTCAAAACGCCGACAACGCCAAGGTTACTAACACCCGCGCGATCCAGGTCGCCACCGAAGCCCGCGAGGGCGGTTCCGCAGTTACCGAGACGGTTTCGGCCATGAAGCAGATCGCGACCAAAATTGGAATCATTGACGACATCGCCTACCAAACCAATTTACTCGCGCTCAATGCCGCCATTGAAGCGGCGCGTGCGGGTGAACACGGCAAGGGATTCGCAGTGGTAGCCGCCGAGGTGCGCAAGCTCGCCGAGCGGAGCCAGGTCGCGGCCCAGGAGATCGGTGAACTGGCCACCAGTAGCGTGGCGCTCGCCGAGAAGGCGGGTACCTTGTTAAACCAAATCGTGCCCGCGATTACTACAACATCGGACCTGGTGCAGGAAATCGCGGCCGCGTCCAAGGAACAGTCCAGTGGTGTCGGCCAGATCAATACCGCCATGAGCCAGCTATCGCAGCTTACGCAGAATAACGCCAGCTCTTCCGAGGAGCTGGCAGCCACCGCTGAGGAATTGGCCGCCCAAGTAGCCAAACTCCAGGACGTAGTGGACTTTTTTCACATTGCCGACCGATCCGTTGAGCCGAGAAGCCGCACTAATGAGGAAAAACGGGGATCTTTTTCACTATCCGCCCGTGCGATCATGGGAAAAAATACGACAGGAAGAAAAACAGTCATGGCAGCACGTCCGGCAACCACCAAAAAAATTGATAAAAATATTGAATTATCGGATTTCAAAAGTTTTTAATGCAAATTACCCTTTGTTCTGAATCGAGGAAACATACCAATGTTCGCCAACCTAAAAATTGCAATCAAACTAGGACTCAGTTTCGGTTTGATTTTATTGTTGACCCTCGGTGTCGGATTGTCAGGGTGGAATGGTCTACAGAATGTGGAGAATCGTATTATAAATCTTAACGGCATGGTGAATATTAATCATTACGCTCTAAAGGCACTGTATCATGATACTGTTTTCGATAATACCCATTCGATAGATGATGTCACCAAGGTAAAAGAAGAATTGACGAAACTGCTAACGCAAGCGGCAGAGATTCGCGCTCGGTTACATGATCCCGCTGACCAGGCTAATATGGATGAAATATCGAAGCTAACCAATGAATATCAATCCATATTCATGGAGTACGTCGATCTTCAAAGCCAATGCAATCTAGACCTGGATCGGATGCGGGCTAGCGGTGCTAAAGTCGTAGATCAAATTAATTTTGTTAATAATAGTCAAACTATTCAACTTGGTGAATTAAACGATGAAATTTCCAAAGAGTTAAACAAGCGACTCGCTGCCGCCGAGATCACGAATAATTTGACGCGTATTGCGCTGGAAGCGAAAGCACAACGCCTGCTGGCTACTCAAAATACAGAAAATGCCGTCTATATTCAGGAATGGCGCACGATTAATCGCGGATTCATTGATTTACTGGAAAAACAGGGGGAGAAACTAAATTCGGTAGGTGAAGGCGAACGAATAAAAATAATCAAGTCCGATTATGATCGCTACATGAATTTTTTCCAAACGTATCTACAAGGGCAGCATCAAGAAGATCTGGATTCTGCTATCAAGTCCGCCGCTGATGCCTTTCAAAATCTGGACAAGATGCGTGAATCCATTGAGGTCGGATTGGTAACCAAGACCAAAGAGGATACCAATATCATCACCGCCAAGCGCGCCAACGCCAATGATACTGCGGCACTTGTAAAAGATTTTCTAGAAACGCGACTCGTAGTAATGGAATTAATTAATACCAAGGAAAATAAATTTATCGAACAAGTGGAAAAAAAATTAACTTCTATTATCGAGCGATTGAATATTCTATTGTCAGGGCGTCTCAAACGTCAGGAAAATATCCAAGCAACGCGCGAAACGATGGCTACTGTGGAAGCCTATCAAGAGGCTTTCCGTAATTTTATCGTCATCACCGAGCGTCAAAAGACGACCAGCAAGCGTTCCGATCAAGCTGCGGATCAAGTGATTTTTTTAGCCAACAAGCTGGAAGCTGGCCAACGGACTAAAATGGAAAATGAACAAAACCTTGCCGAGCGTTTGATATTGGCGGTGGCAGCCATTGCTCTAATTTTAGGGATTTTCGTAGCCTGGTTACTGTCTCGCATCATCAGCCAGGCCGTATTGAAAGGATTACGATTTACAGAGGCGGTAGCGGAGGGTGATCTACGGGTGCGCCTCGAGCAGCAGGGACAAGATGAGGTGGGACGGTTGTTGTTAGCGTTGGAAGGAATGCGCGAGCGCTTGGCAGGAGTCGTGGGACAGGTGCGTGCTACTGCGGGTTCTCTGGCCAGCTCTGCGGTGCAACTTTCAAGTACCGCCAATTCTTTATCACATGCAAGCTCCGAACAGGCAGCGAGTGTCGAGGAAACCTCGGCTTCGCTTGAACAAATGTCGGCTTCTATCGGACAAAATTCGGACAATGCCGTGGCAACTGAAGGAGCAGCGGTGAAATCGGCCAAGGATGCTGTGGAGGGTGGTAAAGCGGTAACCGAAACCGTCGAAGCAATGCGAAGAATCGCCGAACGGATTGGATTTATTGAGGATATCGCTTACAAGACCAATCTATTGGCATTGAACGCCGCCATTGAGGCGGCGCGGGCAGGCGAACATGGCAAAGGTTTTGCAGTGGTTGCAGCCGAAGTCCGTAAACTCGCTGAAAATAGCCAGGTCGCGGCGCGTAAGATTAGTAGTCTAGCGCGTTCCAGTGTCGCGGTCGCCGAGCGTGCTGGAGGATTGTTGAACGCATTGGTGCCTAATATTGAAAAAACCGCTGAACTGGTTCAGGAGATCGCAGCCGCTTCGCGGGAGCAAACCGGGGGCGTGGCTCAGGTCAACACTGCGATGGGTCAGGTGGATCAGGCGGTACAACAAAATGCTGCCGCGTCGGAGGAATTGGCGGCGACTGCGACGGAAGTCACCAATCAAGCCGAGGAGCTCAACCGGCTGATGGCCTTCTTCCGCGTAGAGGAAAATAATTCTAGCGATGCAACTCCTGCACATTCAGATCGAGGAAGGCAGACAGAGAAAATAATCGACAAAACATCATTTTATCGAGAACCGGCATCGTCAGGTAAAACGATTCGCACTGCGATGAAGGGCGACGTGGCGGCCAAGCACTCTGCCCAGACACGCCGGGTATCTGCGCAAAAAATCAATAAAACCATTGATATTTCTGAATTTAAAAGTTTTTAAAAGGACAACGATGCTTACGCATCGTTGTCTAATTTAACTAATCCCCATGATGGGGGTGGTCTCAAACCAGCAAGAAAATTTGATGAAACATCTGTTGATCGCGCGTGGGCTACGCGCCTGCGCGGATGGTTATGCGGCAGTACTGTTGCCTGCTTATTTACTCACCTTGGGTTTTGGACGGTGGGAGGTGGGTCTGATCAGCACGGCGACATTGCTAGGGTCGGCACTCATGACCCTAGCATTGGGGGCGTGGGGCCATATGTTACCGCGTGACCGACTCCTGCCTGCGGCGGCGTTGCTGATGGTCGGCACGGGTCTTGGTATTGCTGGATTTTCTGGCTGGTGGCCGCTGCTGCTGGTGGGATTTATTGGCACTCTGAATCCTGGTGCCGGGGATGTCTCCATCTTTTTACCCCTGGAACACGCCCGCATCGCCACTGTGGTGGAAGGCGAGGCGCGGACGAGGTTGTTTGCGCGCTACAGCTTGATCGGTACTCTGTGCGCGGCGCTGGGGGCGTTGGCCGCCGCTGCGCCAGATGTCCTCGCTAATATCGGCGTCGCGCGGCTTGATAGTCTACGTGGGATGTTCCTGCTTTATGGTCTGGCAGGATTTACCGTCTGGCTGATTTATTGGTACCAGCCGGTGTCAGCCGACCGCAAGGACATTCAATCCACGCCTCTTGGTCCCTCACGCGGGATTGTGGTACGGCTGGCATTGCTGTTCGCGGTTGATGCCTTCGCTGGCGGCCTAGTAGTCAATTCTCTGTTGGCCCTATGGCTCCTTGACCGCTTTGGCCTGTCGCTCGCTGCCACTGGTGCTTTTTTCTTCTGGTCGGGACTCCTCACCGCCATGTCGCAGCTTCTTGCTCCTTGGGTGGCAAAAAAAATTGGGCTGCTGAATACCATGGTCTTCACCCATATTCCCGCCAATCTTTTTCTTATTCTCGCTGCTTTTGCTCCTGCCTGGAGCTGGGCGCTTACCTTCTTGCTCCTGCGTGGCCTTCTTTCGCAAATGGATGTACCGACGCGATCCGCCTACGTCATGGCAGTAGTTACTCCGGCGGAGCGTACCGCAGCGGCGAGTTTTACCGCCGTGCCGCGCAGCCTTGCCTCGGCAACAGGCCCGGCGTTAAGCGGCGTACTCCTTGGGTTAGGCTGGCTCGGTCTGCCGTTGATTGTCTGCGGATTGATGAAAATCATCTATGATCTTGCGCTGTGGAGAAGTTTTCGACGCTATAAAATTAATAGTTAACCCAAGTTGCTACCTAAAAGGGGTAATACTACGAAAAAGAAGATAGAAAAAATTAGGCTGGGTGACATTCTGGTCCAGCAAAGTCTCATTACTGCCGAGCAGCTAAAATTCTCATTGGATGACCAGCAGCGCACCGGGCGGCGGCTGGGACGGATCTTCGTTGAGCGTGGTTATCTCAGCGAAGATCAAATTGCCCAGGCTCTGGGGCGTCAGCTCAATATTCCTTATGTCAATCTCAATTTATATCAATTAAATCAAAAGGTAGTGCAGCTACTTCCCGAGGCCCAGGCACGGAGGTGGCGAGCATTGGCGCTGGAGGATCGCGGCAATCATCTATTAATCGGGATGGCCGATCCGAACGACCTATTCGCCTATGAGGAAATCTCGCGCCTGCTGCGTCGTGATATTGAATTGGCGGTGGTAAGTGAAGGGCCGCTCCTGCAAGCGATTGATCGAAATTACCGCAGAACTAACGAAATTAAGGGATTGGCTAAAGAATTAACCGCCGAGATTGGTGATGGTGCGGTTGATTTCGGGATTGCTGGCGCGCAAGGTAACGAGGATACCCCGGTCGCGCGATTACTCCATACTATTTTTGAGGATGCCGTTCAAGTCCACGCCTCTGATATTCATATTGAACCACAGGAAACTAAGGTCCAAATTCGTTTTCGCATTGATGGCGTGTTGCACCTGCAAACCGAGGCCGATTCGCGCATTGCCCAGACTTTGGTACTACGACTCAAGTTGACATCCGGCTTAGATATTTCAGAAAAACGCCTGCCGCAAGATGGACGCTTCAATGTGCGGGTCAACAATCAATCTATTGATGTGCGCGTATCAACCCTGCCGACACAGTATGGCGAATCAGTGGTCATGCGCCTGCTCAATCAACAGGCCGGAATACTCAAGCTCGACCGAATTGGAATGCCGCTTGCTATGTTGCGGCGTTTTCGTCACGCCATTCAGCACGCTAACGGCATGGTTCTTGTTACGGGTCCGACGGGGAGCGGCAAGACCACCACGTTATATTCCGCCCTGAGTGAGATTAATTCCCCTGCCAACAAGGTGATTACGGTTGAAGATCCGGTGGAGTATCGCCTGCCGGGCATCAACCAAGTCCAGGTCAACGACAAAATCGAGCTTACCTTCGCCCGGGTTTTACGTGCCGCGCTCCGTCAGGATCCCGATGTCATCCTTGTTGGTGAGGTGCGCGACCAGGAAACCGCCGAAATCGCATTGCGTGCTGCGATGACTGGTCATTTGGTATTGTCAACCTTGCACACCAATGACGCTGCCACCACGCCAACCCGATTACTCGATATGGGCGTTACTCCTTTCATCATTGCCTCGTCGTTACGCGCCGTGCTTGCTCAACGCCTAGTGCGGATCATCTGTGAGAATTGCGCTGTGCCTTACATGCTCAAGCCCTACGAAGAGGAATGGCTACGTCAGTGCTTGGATATCTCCACGCGCGAGCCTCGCTATCTACAGGGACAAGGTTGCGCAAGCTGTAACGGTACGGGCTACCAGGGTCGCATTGGCGTTTATGAACTATTGGAAATGACGCCGCCATTGGTGCAAGCGGCGACCAAGCAAGAAGTGCATGGATTCATGATGCTTGCAAATCAACAACTGGCCGGTCAGACCTTACGTGATCACGCCATTGAATTAGTTATGCAGGGGCGCACCATGGTCGCCGACGCTATGAGGGTCAGTGATGAAAATATAATATAAAAACTTGGTAACAAGTTAATTTTTTAACTAACATCTCCGAATTTATTTGTTATTCTTAATTGAGGATTAATCCATGTCTTTATTTGATACCTTTAACCAAAAACCCGAAAATAATTTTTCTCCGTCTGATTCCCGTGACAAAAAATCTGTATTTATTGATTATGTAAAACTTCAGGCTTACGAAGATGGCTATATTGATCGACAGGAAGAGAAAAAACTGCTCGAATATGCAATTCAGCTTGGCATTGGTATTGATGAAGGTCAATCCATTATATGGAACTCGGCCCAAAAAGAAAATTATGTAATTGAACGTGAAGTTGAAAAACAAGCAAAGGATTTGCTCGCACGATATGCAAGTAGCGGTGGTGTTATCGACAAAAAGGAATTTAATGATGTCGTAGGAATATTTATGTCTGCGTGTAAAGGAAAATTCTCGGATATTGAAACACGTCGCCGTCTGAAAAAAATTATTTTGGAAAATCACTGGAAGGTAAAGGAAGGTGGTCTATTTGGCAGCAACTGGTTTACTGAAATATCTTAAATCGTGGTATACACCATTCAACGTTAAAAGGTTAAAGACATGGGACTTTTCGATATGTTTCGTAATGACTCCGGGGCTGAAATGACGCCTCACCTTGCTTTCGTTATTGCACTTTTATATATGATGTCGGCGGACGGCGAGATTGATAATGAAGAAGTTGGGCATTTATTGTCCGTACTTGGTGGTAAGGATCAGGGAAATGGAGTCATCGGAGTTGGTTCCCAAAATCAGGAATTACTAAACGCGGCAATTAAGTATCGACGGAACAATACTATTGATGCTTTTTTAAAAACAGCGGTTCCCCTGCTTTCGGACGCTCAGAAAATATGCATTCTGATTAATTTGCTTGATTCATCACTTTCCGACGGAACAGCTGAACCAGAAGAGCAGGCACTTTTTGGAAAATTCTTAAATGCTTTTGGAATTAATGAAGATCGTTTTCGTCCATTTTTTCAGGTCATTGCCATCAAGAATGACCGCTCGGTATTTACCGACAAGAATCACCGGATGAATCAACCAGGATATGAAGTCCGGCTTTCCGGTATATCTTAATCAGGTATTTAAACAATTTATGATTCTATTGATAAAGTTGTGACTTGGCTCATTACTAAATATCTCCTTACCGCCGCAATTGTCGTTCTGGTCTCGGAGGTTGCGAAACGTGGTGACCAATTGGGTGGATTGGTTGCCGCGCTTCCGCTTGTTACCTTGCTGGCGCTTATTTGGCTGCATGTAGAAAAACAGCCAGATGAAAAAATTGCCAATCATGCGTGGTATACATTCTGGTATGTGATTCCAACCTTGCCAATGTTTCTCATTTTTCCAAGTTTACTTCCACGTTTTGGATTTTGGAAAACGATGCTGGCGTGCGTCATTATCACGTTCGTTTGCTTTTGGAATTTTTCTGTCGTGGTTCGCCGATTCGGCATTGAGTTAATATAGCGTTACCATTTTTCAGGCGAATTGATACAAAAAGCTTTAAGGAAAACAAATCATGATGCTTTGTCCCTGTGGGTCAGGACGTTATCTCAATGAGTGTTGTGGCCCAATCATTGACGGCACCTTGGCGTCCACACCCGAAATATTGATGCGTTCACGTTATACCGCTTTCACGCAAAAAAATCTCGAATATCTGGAGCATACTCATGCTCCGGAAATCCATGATGACTTTAACCGCGCAGAGGCCGAGCGCACTGCCTCAGAAATTGAATGGCTGGGTCTCGATGTATTACGTTCCACCGAATGCGATGATACCGGTACAGTAGAATTTGTAATTCGTTTCCGCCGCGATGGAAAAGAACTCAGTCAATATGAACTAGCTAAATTCCGCCGTGATGATGGGCGCTGGTTATATGTAAAAGGAGAAGTAAGCGGGAAACCACCACCACGCCATGTCGTCAAAATTGGTCGAAATAATCCTTGTCCTTGTGGTTCAAGTAAAAAATATAAAAAATGCTGCGGCTCATCACCATCCGTTTAATCCGCGACAGCATTTGGACCGCATAAACGGCGCAAGCAATCCAAATAGGTTTGCTCGTTGGGAGGCACACCATTGCGTTGTGCTTGCCATAATGCCTCGGCCAGACATTCCATCATTTGGTGTTCAGCGGTATGAATATCGCCTACCCTGATCGTCAGGGTATGATGAATTTTACGCACTCCCGCAGGACGGTCCGTGGCAATGGACTCCTGCAAGGCAAGATGCATTCCAAGGTGCAGAAAAGGATTGGTCTCTCCCGTGGTGGGTAGCCAATCACGGTGACTACTTTCTGCGGGGTTTTCCAGGATGGGGTGGTATTCGGGATGATCAACCGCGACACGGGCGATGAGTTGTTCTAGAGGTTCAAGTGGCTCGCCCGCGCGTGCCTTACGCCATGTATCACACCACAACCAACGCAGTCGGTCGCGCTCCTGACTGTAAATCACGTAACTTTTTCCATAATTGAGGAAACATTGGATTTGCTGGGATATTCACAAAGATCCACGATTAAACATTCGCTGCAGCGTGGCTTACGTGCGGTACATACATAGCGTCCATGCAGAATTAGCCAATGATGGGCATTATGACGAAATTCTTCCGGTACCAGGGTAAGCAGCTGATCTTCAACCGTCCGTGGATTCTTGCCGGGAGCTAGGCCCGCACGGTTGGCAAGCCGAAAAATGTGAGTATCGACGCCAATGGTAGGCTGACCAAAGGCAGTGTTGAGCACAACATTTGCGGTTTTACGTCCTACTCCGGGAAGCGCTTCCAGAGCCATGCGATCATTAGGTACCTCACCTCCGTGAAGTTTTTCCAGAATTTCGCAAGTTTTCAATAAATTACGTGTTTTAGCGTTGTGGAGTCCGATGGTATTGAGGTAACTCTTTAATCCATCCTCACCCAAATTTAAAATCGTCGCTGGTGTATTGGCCACTGAAAATAATCGTCGAGTGACCTTGTTGACACTGACATCGGTAGCTTGAGCTGAGAGGATTACCGCCACCAACAATTCAAAGGATGTCGACCAAGCAAGTTCAGTGGCAGGATGGGGATTAACACGTTGCATCCGCTCGAAAACTTTACGCAGCGTTGCTTCATTCATCAGTGTCTTCGAGAAACCTCGCCCTTTAGGGCAGGAAGGAAAGGAGACGGTTTTACAACCGTTCGGTAAAAACGCTGGTCAACCTCGGACTTGTTTTCACGAGCTACGCCCTTTAGGGCGGGGTGATTTACCCCGTTATGGTTGAGGAGTTTTTGATCTTATTGACACCTTCGCGTTCCTGCTTGGCGGTATCGGAACGGGTCACCGAAAGTTTGGCCAAGTATTCCGTCGTCACATTGTTAGTAACATAATCTCCATTAAAACAAGAAGTATCAAAGCGAGTAATCGCAGGATTCCCTTTTCCCACCGCTGATACAAGATCCTCGAGATCCTGATAAATCAGCCAATCCGCACCAATCAGCGTCGCCACTCCCTCCTCGGTGCGTCCATGAGCAACCAGCTCCTCAGGGGAAGGCATGTCGATGCCGTAGACATTGGGATAACGCACTGGAGGTGCGGCGGAAGCAAAATAAACCTTGCGCGCGCCAGCGTCTCGGGCCATTTGGATAATTTGGGCGGAAGTCGTTCCGCGTACAATCGAATCATCCACCAATAAAACATTTTTGCCTCGAAATTCCAGATCGATTGCATTGAGCTTCCGCCGTACCGAACGCGAGCGTTCTTTTTGTCCGGGCATGATGAAAGTACGTCCAATATAACGATTCTTAATAAAACCTTCGCGGTACACCACGCCTAATTCATAGGCAAGCTGCAAGGCCGAGGTGCGACTTGTGTCGGGGATCGGAATCACTACATCAATATCGTGTCCTGGGCGTGTGCGTAGAATTTTATGGGCAAGATTGACACCCATGCGCAATCGGGCCTTGTATACGGAAATTTCATCGATGATTGAATCAGGACGGGCAAAATAGACATATTCAAAAATACATGGCGAGCTAATCGGATGATCGGCACATTGGCGCGCGTGAAACTCACCATTCTCTGTGATAAATATGGCTTCTCCTGGCTGCACATCGCGGACTCTTTGATAGCCCAAGGCATCGATTGCAACGCTCTCCGAGGAGATAATCCACTCAGGCCCTTCCGTGGTATCACGCCGCCCAAAGATGAGGGGACGAATGCCGCAGGGGTCACGAAAAGCCACGATTCCATGGCCAGTAATCATAGCCAGCGCCGCGTAAGCTCCACGGATACGTTGATGAACCCGTCGCACAGCATCGAATATATCCTGCTCATCAATTCGTACTTTGTCCTTGCTTGATATCAGAAGTTCATGGGCAAGGACATTGAGGAGCACTTCCGAATCTGAATCGGTATTAATATGGCGTAAATCATCGCGGAACAGATCGCGCTTGAGTTCTTCGGCATTAATCAAATTACCATTGTGGGCGAGGGCAATGCCATAGGGAGAATTGACATAAAAAGGTTGAGCCTCGGCAGCGCTGGAACAGCCTGCGGTTGGGTAACGCACATGGCCGATTCCCAACGTTCCACGTAACCGAATCATGTGTCGGGTATGAAATACATCCCGCGTCAATCCAGTATTTTTTCGGAGAAACAGACAACCATCCGCGCTGGTGACAATGCCAGCTGCATCCTGTCCGCGATGTTGGAGGGTAGTCAGGCCATCATAAAGGGCCTGATTAACCGGCTGTCGGGCAACAATTCCCAGGATGCCGCACATGAGAGGCTACCTAACTACAGAAGGAACTAAGTTTATTTAGTTCTTGCGGCAGGAATTTACAACTCCAATGCGCCATTGTTTCGAATTGCGGGATAAGACGAGACGCCCGCCACCATGGATCACGAGGAAAAGGAGTAAATCCTACTAGAAAAACAAAAGCCGTGACCATGATGACACCCCGCGCGATTCCAAATACCATTCCTAATAATAGATCAAAGCCGCCCACGTCGCTCATAGAAATTATGGTCACCAAAATATAGTTCAATATCGCCATGACAATGAGCATTCCAATCAGCAAAGCAGCGAAAGCAACTATTTGGCGCATTGAGGGCAGAGGAATATAATTCTGGAAAAGTGGTGAAATTTTATCGCTGAACATGAAAGCTACCATTAGAGATAAACCCAAGGCAATCATCGAGAATATCTCGCGCGTGAATCCCCGCCGCAAACCGATCAGGGTTGAAAGCAAAATGAAACCGATAATTCCATAGTCAAGCCAATTCATAGATCCTCTGCGTGGAAACCCCTCGCTCCCGAAAGGTCGAGGGTAATTAACCTCAAGTTATTCCGCTACGGGTACGGCAACACTTGGCCGGGAAGGTGGGTATCCTGCTCCAGACGACCACGCAGATTATTGACTTCCGCGCGATCCGTACTGGGACCTATTCGTACCCGCCATCGTTTATTGCTACCTTCATAGAGGCTTTCTAAAAAGGCAGGAAAACCTCTGCTACGCAGACTATCCCGAAGGGCACGGGCATTCTCCTCGCGGTTCAGACTGGCAATTTGAACCACCCAGGCACTAGCCGGACCGGATCGAGAGGCAGCGGGTGGTGACGGCGTAGGATGGGTGGGAATCTCGGGCGCACGGGCCGCAGGTGGACGCGGTTTCACTTTCGTGGTTTTCGTAGTCTCCTGGACAGGAGTTGGGTGTTTATTAGCCAAAGAAGAAGGAGAGGGAATGCTGGTTGAATGTTCCTTAGTTTCGGAGGTAGTTGCCTTGCCGGTCAAGACATTAATGGCGGACGCAGCACCAGCTAATTGTAATTTTCCACCGCGACGTATCACATGAGCATATATCTTGTTTCCTTGGCCATGGTAAATCAGTTCTTGGAGTTCCTTTTGTCGACTACTTTTAATCCACAGGCCGCGCCCACTCTGAAGAGTTTCTAATGCCTTGACGGGTAAACCTAACTTCAATAAATCGCGGACTTGATCGTTCCCTAAACCTGCCTTGGCAAATAATGCATTGAGAGAAGTTCCTGATTTAATCTCTGTAGCATAGATATTGGGCCGGGAAGGCGATGCCGATGGTGGTGGAGATGACGCCACAGTCGCTGGCTGCTCAGGAGATAGAGTGGCAATTTCCGGCGGCGTGGTAACAGGTGGAGAAGGTGTAGAGGCTGGAACCGAAGCCACAGCGACGGGATGGGGATCAGGTACAGCGGGCACCGCTGATGGCGTAGTAGCGGCAGTAGCAGCTTGCTGCTCTTCCTGTTCTGATTTAAAAAAAATCCATCTAGGTTTTTCAGGAATGTTGGTTTTTTCCAGGCGAGTACCTGGAGCAGGGTGCATGTCCAGCCACAGGGGAAAGAATACAACCCCCAAGGCAACCAGCACGGTCGCTCCCACCAATCGATGTTTAAGTCTGTTGTCCTCCACCGCCACCTCGGGGCCATGGCCCGGAACGCAGGAAAACGTGAGTATTTGGAGTCTGCCCCTAATGCTGAGTTGGTTGTCATCTACGACGACCTACTGCGCATTGAGTAGTTCACGATTCATCGGACGCCAGCATTCCGATTATGGAATCCCAACCGGCGCTTGGAGGTTGTCGTCCTCGACGCGCATAACGTTCGGACCTCCCGCCCGTAGCAACTTAATTTTTCGTCGACATTGCCCGGCGGGTACCTGTTCTTCCGAGTCTTATTGATAGAATCGCATACCCTAACCCCGAGCTAATGATAGCGCGACGCCTACTAAATCGAAACCACCAAGACAGAGCGGACAACAAAAATCTGCCGCTGACCGCTCTGCTTCGTTGCGTTTCGTAATGGCTTACATCATCGCGCTCGCTTGCCTTCCTTGGCTCACCAGATGCCCGCAAGAAGCCCCTGCCTTTAGCCGTGGGGTTCTTGACTTCAAGGTACTGATCATGCCTATTTTTGTGTGGTTTTCAATCAGGGATTAAAAACTTTTTGAAATAGTCAAAACTGCACGAGAACTACAAAGATCCTTTTGTCCCTGGAACGCAAGGCACTTATCCTTATTCAAATTAGTATCGAAATACGCTAGTTCAAGACTAAGCCCGGAAATCTGTCTTGAGATACCAACTTTCCATTCCGAGTAATTCTTCGGAATATAACTACCACCAGCAACAAAAGTCTGCGATATACCACTTTCTTGATCGACTTTCAGCCATTGTTCACCAATATGGGCATTTAGTGCGAAATCCGACGGCAATGGCATGTCCAGACCGAGCATACAATAAGTGGCGCGCTTGGCAACACTAAAAAAATTTGGACTATAGGTAAATTGTCCGGTTATTTTTGCCGACCCAAGCTCATAAACAAGAGTTGGTAATACTTCCCAAAAATTATATTTTCCTGGATCGGTAACATTAGACCCTGGATAACTGTAGTAGTTAAAACCGAGATCCCAGCTCAAGGAATTGTTAATCCTAGCACCGTAACCAGTGGTAAGGTCCAATTCAAAACTAGCGTTGTCGTTGGGAGCGCTGGGGTTATCTTTGGATTTGAAATTAATATTGGAACCCCAGAAACCAACACGCAATCCACTAGCATGAGTATAAGTAAGTCCACCCTGAATGGCTGGTTTTTCTTGGCTTTGAGAAATACCACGAAAAATATAATCACTGGTGAGGGCCATGTTACCAGTAATTGGTAATGTCGGCGTTTCCCCCGCGAAAACAAGGGAACTTACGAACAGACCGCTAATTAAAAGGCTTTTCATCATAAATCCTCGGCGTGGAAACTCCTCGATCCCGTAGGATCAGGGGTTCTTGAGTACTAGAAATTTCTTTGGAAATATTAACAATACAATAACCAATGAGTAAATAATGACAAATGACTTCTTTTGCAAAAAAGATGCCAAAAAATCTTTTCTAATTTATTTGTCCAAAGTGGCTCGTTGCGATGAACAATGCGTCCTTTTAGTGCAAAAAAAAAATTATGGATAAAAAGAATCCACAAACTGCGCAGCCAACTCCGCCGCGCATAACCAGTGCTCGCGTTGAACGCGATATTCTGCAGCCAAAAGACTCATCCGCGCCGCGTCGTAGTAACGGCCATTGCGCCATATTTCATCACGGAGCAGACCCTCGCGAGTGAAACCCACCTTTTCATAGACTCGCACGGCGTTGGCTTGAGCAGCGTTCACGCCAAGCCATACCTTGTGCAAATTCAACACCTCGAAGGCCCAGGCGAGGAGCAGTTGCGTGGCTTCGGTGCCATGGCCTTTTCCCCAATACCGTTTTTCGCCCAGCAAAATGCGTAATTCAGCGGAATGGGCTATCGTATTGATGTTATGTAGACCGCCAATACCAATCAAGACATCATCCTCGCGAGTACCTATCGCTACTTCTGCCTCAATGGATGAGTTGAGCATAGCTTCATAGGCACGCTCCAAGGTTTCCAAATGAGCGGGAAAGGCACCACGGTACAGATAACGTGTGACCTCACGGTCAGTGGTCCAATTCAATAATGCTGGCAGGTCGGCGCGGGCAAGGCTGCGAAGATAAGTCTGCTGACCAGTAATGAAGATGGCAGGCTTCATCCAAATCCGGCGCGGAAATCCCTGGCTTGAGCCATGGGGAGGAAGCGCCGTCCTCCTGTTTTTTGATTTTGAAG